>NZ_SISL01000110.1:0-15337 GCF_004307965.1 Verrucosispora sp. SN26_14.1
TCGCGTGGGTCGCCGGGGTCGCCGCGCTGGCCGTCGCCACCCTCGCCCCGCTGAGCGTCGCGTTGCGCGTCGAGCTCGGTTACGCGGTGGGTTCCCTGGTCGTCGTCGCGGTGATGCTCACCCGGCTGCGTCGGGGCACCGCCACCCCCACCCCACCCGTCGCGGTCCCGGTGTCCGCGAGCACCCCCGGAGGCGTCCGATGAGCCCACCCCGCGTGACCGCGGTGATGCTCGCCTACGGCCCTGAGCCCTGGCTGGTCGAGGCCGCCGAGGCCGTGCTGGCCAGCACCGGCGTCGACATCGACCTGGTCGTGGTGGACAACGGCTGCACCGGCGACGGCATCGACGTGGTCAAGGGCCTGGCCGGAGTCCGGGTGATCCGGCCGGACGAGAACACCGGCTACTCCGGCGGGTGCAACGTCGGCGCGGCCGAGGCCACCGGCGACTGGCTCGCCTTCGTCAACTCCGACGCCGTCGTCGCCCCCGACGCGCTGGGGAAGGTCGTCGCGGTGGCCGCCGAACCGGGTGTCGGCGCGGCGATGGCCTCCATCCGGCTCGCCCACGACCCCGATCTGATCAACACCTCCGGCAACCCGCTGCACTTCACCGGCCTGTCCTGGGCAGGCGGCAACGGCGAACCCGCGAGCGCGCACGCCCGGCGCACGGTCGTGCCGTCGCTGAGCGGCTGCTGTTTCGTGATCGGCCGGTCCCGCTGGAGCGAGCTGGGCGGCTTCCCCACCGAGTACTTCGCCTACCACGAGGACACCGAACTCAGCCTGCGGCTGTGGCAGCGCGGCCTGCGGTTGGAGTACGTGCCGGACGCCGTGGTGCGGCACCACTACGAGTTCTCCCGCAACGACCTCAAGCTCTACCTGGTCGAACGCAACCGGCTGTTGACCCTGCTCACCGCCTACCAGGGCCGCACCCTGGCGTTGCTGGCGCCGATGCTGCTGCTCACCGAGGTCGCCATGCTGGCCGCCGCGCTCGCCGGTGGCTGGTCCCGGCAGAAGACGCGCGGCTGGGGCTGGCTGTGGCGCCACCGCGACTGGGTACGCGCCCGCCGACGCCGGTTGCAGTCGGAACGCACCGTCGGGGACGGGGCGATCGCCGACCTGATGACCGCCCGGGTGGCCCCCTCGAACGTGGCCGCTCCCCCCGGGATGGGTGTCTTCAACGCCCTCGCCGCCGCCTGGTGGGCGCTGGTGCGGCCGTTGCTCGCGCGTCGCTGAGCCCCGCCCGACGACGGTCGCGGTCGGGGACTCCGGAAACGGCACGGCGCCCGACAGTCGGAACTGTCGGGCGCCGGAGAACTCCTGGTTCGGGTACGACGTCAGGCGTCGGGCTTGTCGCCCGGCTTGTCCTCCAGGTCCGCCGAGCCGGCCGAGGTGGTCGGCTTGTGCGCCTCCTCGGTCGGCGTGGTCGGGGTCTCCGCCCGGTCGCCCTCCGCCGCCGCCTCGCCCTCCGCGCCGCCGTCGAGCAGCCCGGTCAGCGCCGCACCGGTGATCCGCCGGAAGGTACGCCCCACCCGGTTGCGGTCCAGGACCGCCACCTCCAGTTGGTCGGCGGCGATCGTCCGGGCGGCACCGCCCTCGCCTCCGACGCTGCCCAGCGCCTGCACCGCCACCTTGACCGCCTCGCCGAGCGACATGTCCGGCCGGTGGTTCGACTTGAGCACCCCGGAGATGGCGTCGGACTGCCCGCCCATCGCCATCCGGCCCGGCTCGTCGGTCACCGAACCGTCGTAGGTGAGGCGGTAGAGCGAGTCGTCCTCCGGGGTGGCACCCACCTCGGCGACGCAGATCTCCACCTCGAACGGCTTGGACTGCTCGGTGAAGATCGTGCCCAGGATCTGCGCGAACGTGTTGGCCAGTGCCAGGCCGGTGACGTCACGCCGGTCGTAGCTCAACCCGTTGAGGTCGGCCATCCGCACCCCGGCCCGGCGCAGGTTCTCGAACTCGTTGTAGCGACCGACAGCCGCGAAGCCGATCCGGTCGTAGATCTCGCCGACCTTGTGCAGGGTGCTGGAGAGGTTCTCCGCGACGAAGAGCACCCCACCGGCGTAGCTCAGGACCACCGCGCTGCGTCCCCGGGCGATGCCCTTGCGGGCCAGCTCGGAACGGTCGCGCATGATCTGTTCGGGCGAGGCGTAGAACTGCATGGCCACGGCGGCGGCTCTCCTTCGGGCGCTGTGCTGGGGGAACTGCGTTCAGGTGGGGGCGGGGACCGGCTCAGCCGCCCGGATTCTCCATCCGACCGGCGACCACACTCTCGCCGAGCGCCGCCGTCTCCGCGTCGGTCAACCGGTACGTCCCCTCCGCCGTCGCGGTCATCACCACCGGGAAGATCCGCCGGGTCAGGTCGGGGCCACCGGTCGCGGTGTCGTCGTCGGCGGCGTCGTAGAGCGCCTCCACCGCCAGCCGGACCGCGTCGTCGACGGAGATCCCGGGCCGGAACCGCTTCTTCAACGCCGACCGGGCGAACAGCGAACCCGAGCCGATCGCGTCGTAGCCGGTCTCCTCGTAGGGGCCACCGGTCACGTCGAAGCTGAAGATCCGCCCGGCCCGCGCCGGGTCCTTCGCCGCGAGGTCGAAGCCGGCGAACAGCGGGATCACGGCCAGCCCCTGCATCGCCGCACCGAGGTTGCCCCGGATCATCGCGGCGAGCCGGTTGGCCTTGCCGTCGAGCGAGAGCATCGCGCCCTCGATCTTCTCGTAGTGCTCCAGCTCGACCTGGAACAGCCGCATCAGCTCGATGCCGATGCCTGCCGTCCCGGCGATCCCCACCAGCGAGTACGCGTCGGCGGGGTGCACCTTCTCGATGTCGCGCTGCGCGATCAGGTTGCCCATGGTGGCCCGCCGGTCGCCGGCCATCACCACACCGCCGTCGGCGACGATGGCGACGATCGTGGTGGCGTGCGGGGCCAGGTCGGCGGCCATGCCCGGCGGCAGCGGCCGGCGGCCGGGCAGCAACTCGGGGGCCACCTTGCTCAGGAACGTGGTGAAGGAGGACGTCCCCGCGTTGGTGAACACATCTGGTAGACGCCCGGATGGATCAAAGCCCGCTGCCACGTGGTTCCTCTCAGGTACGTGATGGCCCTGGCCAGCCTCGTAGGACTGTCACGGAACTGGCCAGGACCACCGTTGCAGTTGAAGCAGATTATCCCGCGCACCCACCCGGTGCGATGATCGTGGTCCACAAGTTCCGGATCGGGTTCACCACGGACCGCGCCGCCGTCGCGGCACCGCCGGAGAAAAGGGCATAAGCCCTATTCTCCGCCCTTCTGCACGTAACCTCGGACGAATTCCTCGGCGTTCTCCTCCAGGACGGAGTCGATCTCGTCGAGCAGGTCGTCGACGTCCTCGGTGATCTCGGCGTGTCGCTCGGCGACCTCCGGGTTCGCCTCGGTGGTGACGTCCTCGACCTCTTCACCCTGACGGGACTTGCCCGTCTGCGACTGACCGCCGCTGTCACGAGTGGCCACTGTTGCCTCCTCCACGATCGCCTGCGATGAACTTACCTCGCGGGAGCGACGAAACGCCCGTCGCGCGCCGGTAGGTACTCAGCCTCCGGTCAGGGTCTCCAGCAGATCCTTCGCGCTGGCGCAGCGGTCGAAGAGTGCGCCGACGTGCCGCCTGGTGCCGCGCTCCGGCTCCATCATCGGCACCCGGACCAGCGACTCCCGCCCGACGTCGAATATCACCGAGTCCCAACTGGCGGCGACCACCTCGGAGGCGTACTGCGCCAGGCAGCGGCCCCGGAAGTAGGCGCGGGTGTCCTCCGGCGGCTCGGTCATCGCGGCCTGCGTCTCGGCATCGGGCAGCAGCGTCTTCATCGCCCCCCGGGAGACCAGGCGGTGGTAGAGCCCCTTCTCCGGGCGGACGTCGGAGTACTGCAGGTCGACCAGTTGGAGCTTGTGCGAGCCCCACCCGAGCTTCTCCCGGTCCCGGTAGCCCTCCAGCAACCGCAGCTTCGCCACCCAGTCCAGCTCGTCGGCGCAGAGCATGACGTCGCGGCCGAGCCGGTCCAGCACGTTCTCCCACCGGTCCAGCACGTCGGTGGTCTGCTCGTCGACGTCGCTGCCGTACCGGTCCTCCACGAAGGCGCGTACCCGCTCCAGGTACGCCCACTGGACGTCCAACGCGGTCAGCCGTCGGCCGTCGCGCATGCGCATCCGGTGGGTCAGCGACGGGTCGTGACTGACCGCGCGGAGTTCACCGACCGGGTCGGCGATGCCGAGGTCCGGGCCGAGCGCCTTCTCCTCGATCATGGTGAGGATCAGCGCGGCGGTACCCACCTTGAGGTAGGTGGAGATCTCCGACAGGTTGGCGTCGCCGATGATGACGTGCAGGCGGCGGTACTTGTCGGCGTCGGCGTGCGGCTCGTCCCGGGTGTTGATGATCGGACGCTTGAGCGTGGTCTCCAGCCCCACCTCGACCTCGAAGAAGTCGGCCCGCTGCGAGATCTGGAAGCCGCTCTGCCCGCCGTCCTGGCCGATGCCGACGCGACCGGCGCCGCAGACGATCTGCCGGGTCACGAAGAACGGGGTCAGGTACGCCACGATGTCGGCGAAGGCGGTCTGCCGGCGCATGAGGTAGTTCTCGTGCGCGCCGTAGCTGGCACCCTTGTTGTCGGTGTTGTTCTTGTAGAGGTGGATCGGCGCGCTGCCCGGGATGGTGGCCGCGCGGCGGGCCGCCTCCGCCATCACCCGCTCCCCCGCCTTGTCCCAGCGCACCAGGTCCCGGGGGTTGGTCACCTCGGGGGTGGAGTACTCCGGGTGGGCGTGGTCGACGTAGAGCCGGGCCCCGTTGGTGAGTATGACGTTCGCCAGCCCGAGGTCGTCGTCGGCGAGCGCCTCGGCCGGGTCGTACGCGGCTCCGGAGTAGGTGAAGCCGCGGGCGTCCCGCAGCGGCGACTCCTCCTCGTAGTCCCACCGGGCCCGACCGCCCCGGTTGAGTTCCGGGCGGGCGCCGTAGGCGTTCACCACCTGGGAGGAGGTGACCATCGGGTTGGCTCCGGCCTGACCGGGCACGGAGATGCCGTACTCGACCTCGGTGCCCATGATCCGTCTTACGCTCATCGACCTACCCGCTTCGCTTGCCCGACCGGTCCCCCGTCACGTCGAGCGTAGTCGCCGCTCGGGCAGGCGGGGGCCTGCCGGGGTGCTCGGAACGTCGCGGGTCGCACCGGTCAGTCCCCGGGCCGCTCGACGATCATGGACTCGATGGTGACCCGCTCGCGTATCTCGGGCAGCGAACGCAGCAGTCTCCTGGCCCGGGACTCGGCACCGGTGTCGGTGGCGACCAGGCGGATCTCGCCGGGCGTCGCGTGCAGCATCTGCCAGGTCCGACCCGGCTCGATGAAGAGCAGGCTGTAGGTGGCGGCCTCGGTCTGCGCGGTGGTGCCCTGCAACGTCGAGACGCAGATGTTCTCCAGATAGGAGTCGTACGTGCCACGGTCGAGCACGAGCGTGGTCACTCCGTCGACGGCCGGATAGCGGCGGACCACCTCGTCGCAGACCACCGCCGCCCGTGCCGGCGCAGTGACCTCCATGTGCACCCAGCGCTGCGCCCACGTCTGCGGCTCGACCACGAGCAGGCTCCGCTGCCAGCCGGTGACACCGCCGAACAACACGACGGTGGCGGCGACCGCGACGGCGGTGACCCCGGCGACGGCGGTACGTGCCGGACGCCCCCGACGCGGCACGGGCAGCAGACGGATCGCGGCGGCTATGCCGACGATGAGGAAGGCGGTCGTGAGGTGGGCGGCCTTGTTGAAGTAGTAGCCGATCTCGCCGCCGAGGACGAGGCTGACCAGGCCGATCCCCGCCGTGAAGAGGGTGCTGGCCAGCAGCACGAACAGCCAGCGCCGCCAGGTGGGGTCGGTGCGTTCGACGCGCAGGGCGAGACCGAGCAGGGCCGGCACGACGATGGCACCGAGAATGCCGAAGGCCAGCCAGGTCTCGGTGAGGTCCGGCCCGACGGTGGCGGTGAGCGACTCGGTCTGGTTGGCCCGGAGCACGCCGAGCAGGATCGGTATCGGGGCCAGCACGAAGGTGGCCAGACCCACCACCCGGGCGGTGTGGCGGACCCGGAGCACCTCGCGGCGACGGACGAGCAGCGAACCGACCACGAGCAGCACGGCCGGGGGCAGGAACAGGTAGTAGACGTATCCGATGCCGACGACCAGGGCGCCGAGCAGCAGCAGGTGCTCGCGGGAGGCGGTGAGAGGCCGGGCGACGAGGACGGCCAGCACGACGGCGAGGGTCAGCCCGAGCGTCTCGGTGGGGTAGCCGGACCACAGCATCCGGGGTAGCTGGCTGCCGAGGACGAGGGCGCCGACGACGACGGTGAGCAGTCCCCGGGTCAGCGGGTGCAGTGGACCGGGCAGCCGCTGGGCGGCCCAGAGCATGGTGAGCACCAGCAGGCCGAATCCGGCGACGTTCCACCACAGGAAGGGCTCCGCCAGCGCGGCGGCGTCGGCGGTGCTGCCGGGCGGCACGAGATGGCCGTTGAGCAGGGCGACGATCAGGTGCCACCCCTGCGGGTAGTAGACCAGCAGGCTGACCAGGTGGTCGCGGATCGCGTCCGCGTCGGTGAAGGCGTACCCGCCGTGCCGGCCGATGACGTCGACCAGGGTGAGGTGACGCAGGTAGTCCTCGCCCCGGGTGAAGACGGTGAGCCGGCCGACGAGGTCGCCGGCGCGCAGCAGTGGCTGGGCGAGGTACCAGACGATCGCGGCGGTGCCGACGACCGGGAACAGGTCGGCCCAGGCGGGACGCGGCAGGGTGGGGCGTCGGCCGCTGGCCAGCGCGGCCAGCACGAGGACGGTCAGGGCGGTGCCGGCCAACGGCACCGGCGCCATCCCCCAGGGCCAGGTGGTGAAGAACAGGCCCGCGACGGTGGTGAGGCAGACCAGCAGGACGGTGGCGAGCAGCAGCCGGTCGAGCAGGGTACGCCCGCCGCGCAGCAGGCTCGCGGTGGTGAGCAGCACCACCGGGGGCAGGAGCCAGGAGGCGTCGACAGCGGCCACGGCGAGCGGCAGGAGCCAGGCCGTGGCGAGGGCGACGAGGGCGAGGAGGAACCGCCGCCGGTACGGCGACGCGGAGCTCGCGGTCGGGGCGACCGGTGGGGCGAGCGCGCTCTGGTCGATGGACACGCGCATCCTTCACCAATAGGGATGGAAGGGAAAGATCAACAGTCTAGCGACACATCCCGGCCGGCACACCTCGGGCCGGTGTGTCCACCGCCATCCCCGGATACGCGGCGGGGCCCGTGACGCGTCGCGTCACGGGCCCCGGTGGCGCGACCGGTCAGAGGTACTGGCCGGTGTTGCTCGCGGTCTCGATGGAACGGCCGGCTTCGGCGCCCTTGCCGCCGGAGACGAGCGTACGGATGTAGACGATCCGTTCGCCCTTCTTGCCGGAGATGCGGGCCCAGTCGTCGGGGTTGGTGGTGTTGGGCAGGTCCTCGTTCTCGCGGAACTCGTCGACGCAGGCGTCGAGCAGGTGCTGCAGGCGGAGTCCCTTGCGACCGGAGGTGAGGAACTCCTTGATGGCCATCTTCTTGCCGCGATCCACGATGTTCTGGATCATGGCACCGGAGTTGAAGTCCTTGAAGTACAGGACTTCCTTGTCGCCGTTGGCGTAGGTGACCTCGAGGAAGCGGTTCTCCTCGGTCTCCGAGTACATCCGCAGGACCACCGCGTCGATCATCGCCGCGACGGTGGCCTTGGCGTCCTGACCGTGCTCGGCCAGGTCGTCCGCGGAGAGCGGCAGGCCGGAGAGGATGTACTTGGAGAAGATGTCCTTGGCCGCCTCGGCGTCCGGACGCTCGATCTTGATCTTCACGTCGAGCCGACCCGGCCGCAGGATCGCCGGGTCGATCATGTCCTCCCGGTTGGAGGCACCGATGACGATGACGTTCTCCAGGCCCTCGACACCGTCGATCTCGCTGAGGAGCTGCGGGACGATGGTGTTCTCCACGTCGGAGGAGACACCCGAGCCTCGGGTCCGGAAGATCGAGTCCATCTCGTCGAAGAAGACGATCACCGGAGTGCCCTCGCCGGCCTTCTCCCGCGCCCGCTGGAAGATCAGCCGGATGTGCCGCTCGGTCTCGCCGACGTACTTGTTGAGCAGCTCAGGACCCTTGATGTTGAGGAAGAAGCTGGTGTGCTTCTCCTCACCCCGCCGCTCGGCGATCTTCTTCGCCAACGAGTTGGCGACCGCCTTCGCGATGAGCGTCTTGCCACAGCCGGGCGGACCGTAGAGCAGGATGCCCTTCGGCGGCCGGAGCTGGTGCTCGCGGAACAGGTCGGCGTGCAGGAACGGGAGTTCCACCGCGTCCCTGATCTGCTCGATCTGGGAGTGCAGGCCGCCGATGTCGGTGTAGTCGACGTCCGGCACCTCCTCCAGGACCAGTTCCTCGACCTCGCTCTTGGGGATCCGCTCGTACGCGTACGCCGAGCGGGGCTCGATCATGAGCGAGTCGCCGGCCCGGATCGCGCTGCCGATCAGGGTCTCGGCCAGGTGCACGATCCGCTCCTCGTCGGAGTGCGAGACCACCAACGCCCGGTCACCCGGTACGCCGTCGGGGCCCGCCAGCACCTCCTTGAGCATGACCACCTCGCCGACCCGCTCGAACCCGAACGCGTCGACGATGTTGAGTGCGTCGTTGAGCAGGACCTCCTGGCCGCGCCGCAGCTCACCCACGTCGAGCGAGGGTGAGACGGCCACGCGGAGCTTGCGCCCGCCGGTGAAGACGTCGACCGTGCCGTCCTCGTGTCGGGCCAGGAAGACGCCGTAGCCACTGGGGGGCTGGGCGAGACGGTCGATCTCCTCTTTGAGCGTCACGATCTGCGCGCGAGCCTCTTTCAAGGTGCCCACGAGCCGTTCGTTGTTCTCGGTCAGCCGCGCCAACTGCGCCTGGGTGGCCGCCAGCCGCTCTTCGAGCTGCCGGACGTGTCGGGGGCTTTCGGTCAACTTGCGCCGCACGAGAGCGAGTTCCTCTTGCAGGAACGCGACCTGCGTGGAGAGATCGTGGGCCTCCTTCTCCCACCGTGCGGCGCGCGAGTCCGCGTCGTCGCTGCGTGCCACGTCCCACCTCCCCGGGGGGCTCGAACGTTCTGCCCTAACACTAGCCGCTATGAGCCCGATTCGGTCCTCCGCAACGCGCTCGTCACCGAAGCTTGATCGCCAAGGGTGGGTAGCTGGGCGGGTACGGGCATTCGGGTACCGTCGTGGCGTGGGACGGGAGAACATGGGGGGTGCACCGATGGTCGAGGTCGCGACCGACCAACTGCAGGTCTGGGTGGACCAGGACCTGTGTACGGGTGACGGGCTGTGCGTGCAGTACGCGCCGGACGTCTTCGAGTTCGACGTCGACGGTCTGGCCTACGTCAAGGGCCCCGACGGCGAGCTCCAGCAGGCCCCGGGCGCCCGGGTGGACGTGCCGGAGCACCTGCGCCTCGAGGTGATCGACTCGGCGAAGGAGTGCCCGGGCGAGTGCATCCACGTCGTACGCGGCAGCGACGGCGTCGAGGTGGCCGGCCCGGAGGCCGAGGACTGACCGGCCCGCGTACGCCGGGCCCGATCGACCGCCCGGGGGTACGCGGGTCGACGGTGGCCGCCCGAGCACGGCGATTACGGTCGGTCATCCGACTGTCACGGAAACCGCCGATCGGTCCGCCGCTACAGCAACGGGCGGCCGACCACCGAAGCGACCAGCCGGGCGAACTCCTCCAGTCGGGCGATCTGCCCGGCACCGCCGTCGTCGAGCGTCTTGCCGAACCGCAGCGCGTCGTGTCGGGGCCCACCGGCGGCCTCCTCGCTGGGCGGTGACTCGTCCAGCGAGGTCAGCAGCAGATAGACGTCGATGCTGTCGACCCGGATCTCGCCGTTGTCGTGACGGAACAGCCGGCGCCGGCATCCCACCTCGGTGACCGAGGAGACCGGGACGACCCGCAGCGACGAGGTCATCGAGCCGGGCGGGCCCTCCCCCGGCGGCACGTCCTCGCCGTGCCAGAGCACCAGCCGGCTGCCGTCGCAGACGACGACCTCCTGCCACACCCCGTTGACCTCGTTGACGAAGCGTTCCAGCGTGAAGCCGAGCACCGAGGCGCCGCGCAGCACGCCGCCGAGCGCCTCCAGGGCGACGTCGGGGTCCCGCAGGTAGGCGCGGGCCGCCGACTCGAGGTCGGTGTAGGGGGACCAGTCCGGGAAGACCGCCGGCAGGTCGCCACCGCCGAAACCGGGACGGCTCATGCCGTCACCCCACCCCGCCGGCCCGGGCCGGCAGCATCGGCCCCCGTCGGCCCGCGTCGAGGATCAGCCCGTTCACTCCGCGCCGCCCCAATCCGCCGTCACGGCCTGTCCGTCTCCTGCGTCGTGTCGGGTTCGGCACCGGTCGGCGCCAGCCGGGCCGCCTCCTCCGCCGCGCGCAGTGCCTGGCGCCGTTGCGCGTACGCCTCACTGCCCTTGCTGGGCTTGCGCCGCCGAGGCGGGGCCGTGACTCCGGGGGCGAGCTTACGCGCGGAGACGAGGAACGCCGTGTGGGCGATCATCCGGTGGTCCGGCCGGACCGCCAGCCCCTCGGCGTGCCAGTCCCGCACCAGTGACTCCCAGGCGCGCGGCTCGGTCCAGCCACCCCGCTCGCGCAGCGCCTCGACCAGTTCGGACAGCTGCGGGGTGGTGGCCACGTACCCGATGAACACACCGCCGGGCAGCAGCGCCCGCTCGATCATGTCGAGGTTCTCCCACGGGGTCAGCATGTCCAGGATGATCCGGTCGAAGCCGGTCTCCGGGCATCCCGCCACGTCGCCGACGTGCAGGTGCCACGCGGGGTGCGGCCCGTTGAAGAACGCCTCGACGTTGCGCCGCGCGATCTGGGCGAAGTCGTCCCGCACCTCGTACGAGTGCAGCTCACCGGAGGTGCCCACGGCCCGCAGCAGCGAGCAGCTCAGCGCGCCGGAGCCGGCGCCGGCCTCCAGGACCTTCGCGCCCGGGAAGATGTCGCCCATGGCGACGATCTGCGCCGAGTCCTTGGGGTAGATCACCTGGGCGCCGCGCGGCATCGACAGCACGTAGTCCGAGAGCAGCGGACGCAGCGCCAGGAAGGCCGTGCCCCCGCCGGAGGTGCTGACCACGCTGCCGTCGGGCAGACCGATCAGCGCGTCGTGCGCGAGGATGCCCCGGTGGGTGTGGAACTCCTTGCCCGGCTCCAGGGTGACGGTGTGCATCCGGCCCTTCGGGTCGGTCAGCTGCACCCGGTCACCGGGACGGAACGGCCCACGGTGCACGGGCGGCTCCGCGGAATCGGCGGGCGGTTCGGTGCCCGGGGTGGCCGGGCCGGCGGAGTGGGTCACGGTCACGTGTTCATCTTCCGGTGAGGTTCGAGCAGTCGCGCCAGATCCGCGATGTGCAGAATGCCGACGACATCTTCGCCTGCCGTCACGAGGTACTGCGCGGCCGGGTGGGCCTGCACCCGCTCCAGCACCTGTTCC
This sequence comes from Verrucosispora sp. SN26_14.1, assembly GCF_004307965.1. Lineage (NCBI taxonomy): Bacteria > Bacillati > Actinomycetota > Actinomycetes > Micromonosporales > Micromonosporaceae > Micromonospora > Verrucosispora sp. SN26_14.1. The sequence goes on from NZ_SISL01000110.1 coordinate 11,496, forward strand.
CCGTCGGTGTCGGCCGGCAGGGTGGGCAGGTCACCGAGGGAACGCGCCACCGCGTCGACGGCGATCCAGGGGCGGCGGGCCTCCGGCACGGCCGCCCCGGCGGCCGTGCCGACGTCCTCGATGGTCGCGGCGGGCACCGAGACGACGACATCCTCCGGACACTGGGGGGAGGCGGACACGACGACGGACATGAGAACTCCAGTGCTGGTCAGAGCAGGAAACCGGCGGGGAACGGGTCGGTGGGGTCGAGGAGGTACTGGGCGGTGCCGGTGATCCAGGCGCGGCCGGTGACCGTCGGGATCACGGCCGGTCGGCCCGCCACGGTGGCGCGGTCGAGCAGCCGGCCGACGAAGCGGCTGCCGATCAGCGACTCGTTGACGAAGTCGGCGCCGAGCGCCAACTCGCCCCGGGCGTGCAGTTGGGCCATCCGGGCCGAGGTGCCGGTGCCGCAGGGCGATCGGTCGAACCACCCGGGGTGGATGGCCATCGCGTGCCGCGAGTGCCGGGCGTCGGACCCGGGGGCAGCGAGGTAGACGTGGTGGCAGCCGGCGATCGTCGGGTCCTCGGGGTGCGCCGGCCGGAGTTGGTCGGTGACGGCGTCCATGATGGCCAGACCGGCGTCGAGCATCCGCTGCCGGGTCTGTGGGTCGGTCGGCGTGAAGGCGATCCCGAGCCGGTCGAGGTCGACGACGGCGTAGAAGTTGCCGCCGAAGGCGAGGTCCAGGGTGACCGGGCCGTACCCGGGCACGTCGACCGTGGCGTCCAGGTCCGACACGAAGGCGGGCACGTTGCGCAGGGTCACCGACTCGGCGTGCCCGTCGCGGACCGCCACGTCGACCGTCACCAGCCCGGCCGGGGTGTCCAGCCGGATCACGGTGGTCGGCTCGGTGACGGTGACCATGCCGGTCTCCACCAGCACGGTGGCCACCCCGATGGTGCCGTGCCCGCACATCGGCAGGCAGCCGCTGACCTCGATGAAGAGGACGCCCCAGTCGGCGTCGGGCCGGGTGGGCGGTTGCAGGATCGCCCCGCTCATCGCGGCGTGCCCGCGTGGCTCGCACATGAGCAGGGTGCGGAGGTGGTCGAGATGGGCGACGAAGTGCCGGCGCCGTTGTGCCATCGAGTCGCCGGGGATCACACCGATGCCGCCGGTGACCACCCGGGTCGGCATGCCCTCGGTGTGCGAGTCGACCGCGTGGAACACCCGCGTGCTGCGCATCGTCCTACCGCCCTTCCCGTCACCGGCCGCCGGCCGCCACCGCCTTCTCGGTGGCCTCCCGGACGAGGCGCTCGTGGTCCGCCGTGAGGGGCACCCGGGGCGGGCGGCAGGGCCCACCGTAGCGTCCGACGACGTCCATCGAGAGCTTGATCGCCTGCACGAACTCGGTCCGCGAGTCCCAGCGCAGCAGCGGGTGCAGCGCGCGGTAGAGCGGCAGCGCGGTGGCCAGGTCGCCGTCGGCCGCCGCGTCGAAGAGCCGGACGCAGGCCCGGGGCAGCGCGTTGACGTACCCGGCGATCCAGCCGGGCGCGCCGGCCACCGCGAGTTCCAGGGTGACGTCGTCGGCCCCGGCGATGAGGTCGAGACCGGGTGCCGCCTCGGCGATCCGGTAGGCGCGGCGGACGTCGCCGGTGAACTCCTTGACGCCGACGATCAGGCCCTCGCCGTGCAGGCGGGCGAGCAGCTCCGGGGTGAGGTCGACCTTGGTGTCGATGGGGTTGTTGTACGCCACCACCGGCACGCCGACCTTGGCGACCTCGCGGTAGTGCGCGACCACGGCCCGCTCGTCGGCCCGGTAGGCGTTCGGCGGCAGCAGCATCACCGCCGCGCAGCCGGCCTCGGCGGCATCCTCGGCCCACCGCCGCGCCTCGATCGCGCCGTACGCGGAGATGCCGGGCATCACGGTGAAGCCGTCGGGTGCGGCGTCGACCGCGACCCGGACCAGCGTGCTGCGCTCCTCGGGGGTGAGGGTCTGGTACTCGCCGAGCGAGCCGTTCGGCACGACCCCGTCGCAGCCCTCGTCGGCGAGCCAACGGACATGCTCGGCGTACCGGTCGACGTCGACCGCGAGTCGGTCGTCGAGCGGCACCGTGGTGGCCACCAGTACGCCGTGCCATGGTCTCGACCGAGCGGGCATCGGGTGCTCCTTATTCCGTGGCGGCCAGTACAATGTCACACACTACAACGGCGTCCCGCCGCCCTCCAGCCCCCGACGTCGGAGGTGCCATGCCTGCGCCCCGCCACCCCGCCGCCCCGCCACCCCACTGCCCCGCCGGGCCCTGTGGCACCGCTGCGCCCGGCCGACCGGGCCGGTGCTCGCGTGCGTAGCGGGGCGGTGGATCTGGTCGTGGTGGGGGCGGGCATCGTCGGCGCGGCCTGCGCCCACGAGGCGATCCGGGCGGGCCTGTCGGTGACCGTCGTCGACAGTGGACCGATCGTCGGCGGCACCACCGGGGCGGGCGAGGGGAACATCCTCGTCTCCGACAAGGAACCCGGCCCGGAACTCGACCTCGCGCTGCACTCGCACCGGCAGTGGCGCGCCCTGGCCGACCTGCCGGTGCGCGACACGACCTTCGGTGACCTGGTGGAGATGGAGGCCAAGGGCGGACTGGTGGTCGCCACCGACGGGGCGTCGCTGGACGGTCTGGCCCGGCTCGCCACGCGGCAACGTGACCTCGGCGTCGAGGCGGTCGCGGTCGACCGGGACCGGCTGCACGCACACGAACCGCACCTGGGCGACGACCTCACCGGCGGCTACCGGTACCCGCAGGACATGCAGGTGCAGCCGATGCTCGCCGCCGCCCACCTGCTGCGACTGGCCCGCCGGGGCGGCGCCACCGTGCTGCCGCACGAGCCGGTCACCGACCTGCTCCGGGACGGACCACGGGTGGTCGGCGTACGGACTCCGCGACGCGACATCCCCGCCGCCGCCGTCCTCAACGCCGCCGGCACCTGGGCCGGTCAGGTCGCCGCACTGGCCGGTGTCGTGCTGCCGATCGCGCCCCGACGCGGCTACATCCTGGTGACCGAGCCGCTCCCGGCGCTCATCCGGCACAAGGTGTACCTCGCCGACTACGTCGCCGACGTGGCCAGCGACTCGGCCGCGCTGCGGACCTCCACGGTGGTGGAGGGCACCCGGGCGGGCACCGTGCTCATCGGCGCCAGCCGGGAACGCGTCGGCTTCGACCGGAGCCTCTCCGTCCCGGCCCTGCGGCAGCTCGCCGCCGGTGCGGTACGCCTCTTCCCGGTGCTGCGCGACGTGGCGGTGATCCGCGCGTACCGGGGATTCCGGCCGTACTGCCCCGACCACCTGCCGGTGATCGGCCCGGACCCCCGGGCCCCCGGGCTGCACCACGCGTGCGGCCACGAGGGCGCCGGCATCGGCCTGGCACCGGGCACCGCGCGTCTCGTCACGCAGAGCCTGCTCGGCACGCCGCCCGAGATGGACCTGACCCCGTTCCGCCCGGACCGGTTCGACCCGGAGGTGCCCCGGTGATCCACCCCGACGAGTTCGAGATCCTCCTCGACGGCACGCCGGTGCCCTGTCGCGACGGCTGGACCGTCGGCGCCGCCCTCACCGCCGCCGGGGTGCTGTCCTGGCGGGACACCCGCGTCGGCGGGCGACCCCGGGGGCTGTTCTGCGGCATCGGAATCTGTTTCGACTGCCTGGTGACCGTCAACGGACAACCGTCGCTGCGGGCCTGCCTGGTGCCCGCCACACCCGGCGACGACGTCCGCACCCAGCAGGGCACCGGGCGATGACCGGCGTACGCGTGGACGTGGCGGTCGTCGGTGCCGGGCCGGCGGGACTGGCCGCCGCGCTCGCCTCGGCGGAGGCCGGCGC
>NZ_SISL01000111.1:0-15321 GCF_004307965.1 Verrucosispora sp. SN26_14.1
CCGCAGGGCCTCCTGCGCTGGCCGCCGGCTCGCGCGGGCCGTCCGTGGCAGGCCCGGCCCCGCCACTGGCGGTGATCTCGCGACAGTCGCCTCTACCCCGTCAGGAGCCTGTTCGACATGACCCAGTCCCCCGCCGTGCGTGTCCCCGGACGGTCCGGTCCGGTCCGCCTCGGCGAGCGTGCCGCCCGTACTCTCGTCGCCGAGCTCGCTCGGATCAACGACCCGAAGGCCGCCCTGCTGGTGGGCGCTGCCCCGGAGTCCGCTGTGCTGGCCGCAGCGATCGACGCGCTGCTGCCCGGCGACACCCTCACCCTGGTGCCCACCGAGCGCGTCAGCGCGACGGCGCTGCGGGAACACGTCACCGCCCAGGGGCGCTGGGTCGCCGACCGGGTCCGTGTGGTGGACAGCCTCACCGAGGCCGAGCCCGCCACCGTGGTGGTCGCCGGTGAGCCGTTCGTCGGCACCGCGGACGAGACCCGGAGCACCGTCGAGGAGCTGACCAAGTACCTGGCCGACGGCGGGGTACTCACCGTGTCCACGGCGGTCGCCCGGACCGCCGGCGCCGCCGCCGAGCTGGAGCGGCAGGGCGCGCTGCACGGCGTCGGGGCCGACCTGGTGCTGCGCAACTCACCGCCGGTACGCGTGTACCGGCTCCGCTTCACGCCGGCCGACGCCGCGTCGGCGGAGCGTCTCGCCCCCGCCTACCGGCCGTCGAGCGTGCCGCTGACCCGCGACATGCACATCGACTCCAACGGGGTGGCCGCCGCCGGCATCGCCCTCGGTCTGGCCGCGCTGACCCGCCTGGCCCGGCCGAAGTCGAAGCTCTGGTTGCTGCCCGCGCTGGCCGCCGCGCCCGTGGCCGCCTTCTTCCGCGACCCGGAGCGGGACGTGCCGGAGGACCCGTCGGCCGTGGTGGCCGCCGCCGACGGTGAGGTGCTGTCCGTGCAGCGCCTGCACGACGAGCGCTTCGGCGACGGCGAGTTCCTGCGGGTCGCCGTCTTCCTCTCGGTGCTCGACGTGCACGTCAACCGCTCGCCGGTGGCGGGCAAGGTGGTGGACTACTTCGTCGCCGACGGCGGGTTCGTCAACGCGATGAAGCCGGACGCGGAGCACAACGTGGCCGCGTACACGGTGCTGGACACCGCCCACGGCACCGTCGTGGTGGCCCAGCGGACCGGCCTGATCGCGCGGCGGATCGTGCAGCGGGCCCCGATCGGCGCACTGCTGGCCCGGGGCGAGCGGTTCGGCCTGATCCGGTTCGGTTCGCGGACCGACGTCTACCTGCCGGCCGAGGCCGCCGAGCCGCTGGTCGGGCCGGGCGACAAGGTCGTCGGTGGGTCGAGCGTCATCGCCCGCTGGCGCTGAGCGGTACGAAGAAGGGGCGCCCCGGCCGGGACGCCCCTTCTTCGTGCCATGTCGATCAGGTCAGATGAGGGTGCGGCGCTGGCGGAGCCAGAGCACCGGACCGCTGACCAGGTAACCCACCACGATCAGACCGAACGTGACCCGGATGTCGATCAGCGCACCGAGCACCGGGACCACCCAGACCCACGGCGGCAGCTTGACCAGCCGCGCGAGCTTGGCGTACGGGAAGCTGCTGACCATGGTGAAGGCGAGCAGCGCCACCCCGGCGACCTGCACCAGACCCGGCACCGGCAGGCCGATCACGACCATCAGGGCGAGCACGGCCGCCGCCATGGTGGTCGGCACGCCGCAGAAGAAGCGGCCGTCCTGGGGTGAGACGTTGAAGCGGGCCAACCGGATCGCGGCGCACGCGGCGACCAGTGCGGCGGCCACCCCGGCGGCGGCCATCGGCACCTCACCGGCGAGCGAGGCGTAGACCACCACCGGTGCGGCGAGACCGAACGAGCACATGTCGGCGAGCGAGTCCATCTGCGCGCCGAAGGGGCTGGAGACCCCGAGCTTGCGGGCCAGCGCGCCGTCGAGGCCGTCGAAGGCGACGCAGGCGATGAGCAGCAGGGCCGCCAGTTGTACGTCGCCACGCATGGCGACGAAGATCGCGTTGATGCCCAGCACCAGGCTGGCCAGTGTGCAGGCGTTGACCAGGGCGAACTTCATCCGCCGGGCCATCGTCCGCTCACCGGGGAGCAGCGGGATCGGTGTCTGGGCGCTCTCCTCCACCGGAGCCGGCACGACGGCGGGGCTGACCGGGGCGATTGTCTCGATCCGTGTGCGGTGGAACCGCTGCAGGCCGTACCGGCGACGCGGACGGTCCTGGTACCTCGGCTCGGGCAGCACGTCAGCCGTGCCGCCCCCCTCCACACCTCGACGACCGACGCGGACCAACAGGACCTGGCGGGCGAGACTGCCGCTGCGGCGCAGCGGGCCCGTCCAGTTGCGTCCGGCGGGACGCGGGCTGTCAGTGGTACGACGCCGGCGCCATGGGGCTCTCGGCACGCTTCCTCCATCACCGGATCGTTGGCCGCCACCTGGGGCCGGCGTCCGGCTCTCTCGTGCCGGGTCTCTTCGACCCGGCAGCCGTTTTGCGGAGTACACCATTGCATAGGGGGACGGGGATTGGCGATAGCTACCGGCGCTACTTATATCTGCCTCAACCGTGCAAACCGCCGTCTTATTCCCATCCCGGGACATTCTTGCCCGTATTCAGTGTCAGCGCTGCCTCGACTGTACCGGAGCCGGTCATCCCCGGCCCGGTGAGCAGGAGCCCGGAGGGTGCCGCGACCAACGTCACACGAGCGCGTCGAGCGCCCGCGAGGCGATCTCCGTCATCGGCAGTTCTCGCAGCTCAGGAATGGTGAACCAGGCGGCTTGGGCGGTGGAGCCGCCGGCCAGTTCGGTCACCGCCGGAACGGTCGGAACATCGACCAGCACCCGATAGACGACCCGGATCCCGTGCCAGTCGATCGGATACCCTTCCGGACCTAGTGCGACCGGATTGTGCAGATTGTCCACTTCGATCAACTCGGTCACCCGACCCAGTTGTCCGGACTCCTCGACCAGTTCCCGTAGCAGCGCGGTGACCGGCTGTTCGCCATGATCAGTACCGCCGCCGGGCAGGTGCCAGCGGCCGGCACCCGGATAGCCGTCCGCGATCAACGACAGCAGCACCCGGCCCGCCGGGTCGGTGACCACGCCGTACGCCCCGAAACGCTGCCGTCGGCGCGGCTCGGGAGGCGGGAAGGGTGCCGTCCGGCGCAGCGCCGCCGACGGCAACGGGACCACCGGCAGACCGAGCGCCTCGGCCGTGAACGGCAGCAGCGGCAGCACGGACGCCTCGGCCGGGCTGCACCAGCGGGCGAGATCGGTGCTGCCGATCGCCTCGGCCCGCAGCCGCCCGCCCAGCGGGTTGACGTCGAACAGCACCCGGTCGGTGTGCAGGGCCACCCCGAGGTCCGGATAGGGCGTCACGTCGGCGACTACCGCCCGCAGCCCGGTCACCTCGACGACCAGGCCGGTCTCCTCGGCGCACTCGCGGACCACCGCGTCGGCGGGATGCTCGGCGTGCTCCAGGCCACCGCCGGGCAGCGACCAGACCGCGGGGAAGTCCGCCTCCGCCGAGCCCCGCACCAGAAGCATGCGCCGCTCGGCGTCCCGCAGCACCCCGTACGCACCGACCCGCCGCAGCTGTTCCACGTCCCGACCCTAGTGCGGCGTCCGGAGCGGTCACCGGACCGGTCTAGATCGATCATGAAGTTGACGGGTGCTCGCCGCCAACCCCACGATCGTCGGACGGGTGACGTCAGGTCAGTCGAGCCGCCTGCACGGCCTCCGCCGTGACCTCGGTGAGGCGGTCGGTGGGCAGGGCGCCCAACTCCTCCCGCGCGAACCAGCGGGCCTCACAGGTGGAACCACCGACGTCGGCGACGGTGGGCGGGGCGGGCTTGTCGACCACGACCCGGTAGAAGGCACGGACGCCGTGCCAGTCGATCGGGTAGCCCTCCGGGCCGAGCGAGGCGGCGTCCCGGTGGCTGGCGACCCCGAGCAGCTCGACCAGCCGCCCGTCCTGCCCGGTCTCCTCGACCAGTTCCCGGATCAGCGCGGCGCCCGGCTGCTCGCCGTAGTCGGTGCCGCCACCGGGCAGGTGCCAGCACCCCGCACCCGGGTAGCCGTCGGAGACCCGGGTCAACAGCACCCGCCCGTCCGGGTCGGTGACGACGGCGTACGCGGCGAAGCGCTGCGCCCGGTGCAGCCCGTCCGGGCCGGGCACCGCATAGAAGGAGGGGAACTCCGGCGCCTCGTCGGGGACGATGTCCGCCGAGGAGGCGGGCAGCCCCAGTGCACGGGCGGTGAAGGAGCGCAGCGGCAGACGCTGCGCCTCCTCCCGGGTGACCCAGCGGACCAGGTCGGTCGGCCGGTCGACCCGGTCGGTCAGCGAGCCGCCCCGGACCGAGACCCGGTAGAGCAGCCGGTCGGTGTGGATGGTGATGCCCCGCTCGGGCAGGGCACGCATGTCGGCCAGGACGTCCTGGAGGCCGGCCACGGCCACCGACAGCCCGGTCTCGGCGGCGGTCTCGCGGACGACGGTGTGGTGCGGGTCCTCGCCGTGGTCGACAGCCCCACCGGGCAGGGACCACGTGCCGGGTGTGCCGGAGCGCTCCGATGCGCGGACCAGCAACACTCGGTCAACCGAATCAGCACAGACTGCATATGCCGCGATCCTGCGCAGCGGCTCCAGCATGGTGGTCACGGAGCCAAATTCTCCCCGTGTCCGGTTACCGCAGCGGAAAAGAGTCGGATTCCTGACTGATCACTCGCCCCTGAGGGGCAGGTCAGGGTAAGACTCCGGGCCATCACCGAGGTCGATGAGCGTCGCGACGCGGACCGTGGAGTCATGACTTCCACATCGCAGGCCCCGTACAAGCAGTTGCGCCGCCCGACCACCGACCGGATGATCGCCGGTGTGGCCAGCGGCCTCGGCCGGTACTTCGCCGTCGACCCCACCCTGGTCCGCGTCGCCTTCGCCGTCGGCACGTTGCTGACCGGCGGGATCGCCGCGCTCGCGTACCCGGTCATGTGGTTCCTGATGCCCGAGGAGCCGGCCGGTGCGCCGGCCTGGCCGCACCCGGCGGACGCGACGCCCCACGCCGCGCCGCCGCCCGGACCGGCCGGTGGCCCGTCGCACCCCGCCTGGCCCTTCCCGGCCCCGGGAGCGGCCCCCACCGGCCCGGTGACCACCCCGCACGCACCCCCGCAGGCGCCGGTCGTCGGGCCGGAGCCGATCGTCGAATCGGGGCCGGAGGCCGGGCCACAGCCGACCCCCGGAACGTCACCTCAGCCGCCGGACCGACCGGCCGTCTGAGGCGTCACTCCCACTCGATGGTGCCCGGTGGCTTGCTGGTGACGTCCAGGACCACCCGGTTCACCTCGGCGACCTCGTTGGTGATCCGGGTGGAGATCCGGGCGATCACGTCGTAGGGCAGGCGGGACCAGTCGGCGGTCATCGCGTCCTCGCTGGAGACCGGGCGCAGCACCACGGGATGACCGTAGCTGCGCCCGTCGCCCTGCACACCGACGCTGCGCACGTCGGCCAGCAGCACCACCGGGAACTGCCAGACGTCGCGGTCCAGCCCGGCGGCGGTGAGCTCCTGGCGGGCGATGAAGTCGGCCCGGCGCAGCAGGTCCAGTCGCTCCCGGTCGACCGCACCGATGATCCGGATGGCCAGGCCCGGGCCGGGGAACGGGTGCCGCCAGACCATCGCCTCGGGCAGTCCGAGCTGGAGACCGAGCGTACGGACCTCGTCCTTGAACAGCGTGCGCAGCGGCTCGACCAGGGCGAACTTGAGATCGTCGGGGAGCCCGCCGACGTTGTGGTGGCTCTTGATGTTGGCGGTGCCGGTGCCGCCCCCGGACTCGACCACGTCCGGATAGAGCGTGCCCTGCACCAGGAACTCGACGTCACCGTGGGCGGCGACCTCACGGGCGGCGGCCTCGAAGACCCGGATGAACTCCCGGCCGATGATCTTGCGCTTCTGCTCCGGGTCGATCACCCCGGCCAGCGCGCCGAGGAACCGGTCGGCGGCGTCCACCACCTTGAGCTTGATGCCGGTGGCGGCGACGTAGTCCTTCTCCACCTGCTCGGCCTCGCCCGCGCGCAGCAGGCCGTGGTCGACGAAGACGCAGGTGAGCTGGTCACCGACGGCCCTGTGCACCAGCGCGGCCGCCACCGCGGAGTCGACCCCGCCGCTCAGCCCGCAGATGACCTCCTTGTCACCCACCTGCTCGCGGATCCGGGCCACCTGCTCGTCGATGATGTTCTCGGCGGTCCAGGTCGGCTCGATCTCGGCGATGTCGTACAGGAAGCGGGTCAGCATCTCCTGCCCGTGCGCGGTGTGCCCCACCTCGGGGTGGAACTGCACCCCCGCCCGCCGACCGGCCAGGTCCTCGAAGGCGGCGACCGGCGCACCGGCCGACTCGGCGGTCACCGTGAAGCCCTCGGGCGCCTCGGTGACGCAGTCGCCGTGACTCATCCAGACCGGCAGGTCGGCTGGCAGGTCGCGGAGCAGCACACCCGGGTCGAGCAGGCGGGGCCGCAGCGGGGTGCCGCCGTACTCGCGGTTGCCGGTGCGGGCCACCGTGCCGCCGAGCGAGCGGGCCATCGCCTGGAACCCGTAGCAGATGCCGAAGACCGGCACGCCGGTGTGGAACAGCCCGTCGTCCACCTGCGGCGCGCCCGGCTCGTAGACGCTGGAGGGGCCACCGGAGAGGATGATCGCGGCCGGGTTCCGGGCCAGCATCTCGGCCACGGGCATGGTGTGCGGGACGATCTCGGAGTAGACCCGCGCCTCGCGTACCCGGCGGGCGATCAGCTGGGCGTACTGGGCACCGAAGTCGACCACGAGGACAGGACGCGGCAGGCTCATGTGCACGAAGCCTACCGACAGTCACCGGTCGCCCCGGTCGCGCCCTGCGCGGTCCCGTCACCCGTCCCGTGGCCGGCCTCGGCGGGTCACGAGCCGCCCTGGTCAGCCAGCGCTCCGGGTGCGCCCGGCGGCACGGCCGGACGGTGCGGGCGGACCGCGGTGAGCCGCCGGTACGGCGCGCCGAGCGGCGGACGCGGGTCGACCTCACCCCGGTTCGGCCAGAGCGACGTAGCGCGCTCGGCCTGGGCGGTGATGGTCAGCGACGGATTCACCCCGAGGTTGGCCGAGACGGCGGCACCGTCCAGCACGTGCAGCCCCGGGTGGCCGTGGACCCGGTGGTACGGGTCGACCACCCCGTCGGCGGGGGACACGCCGATCACCGCGCCGCCCAGGATGTGCGCGGTCATCGGGATGTCGAACGGCTCGGTCAGCGCGCCGCCCGGCGTACCGTCGATCTCCTCCGCCAGCAGTCGCGCGGCCCGGTGGCCGGCCGGGATCCAGGTCGGGTTCGGGACGCCGTGGCCGGGGCCGGAGACCAGCCGGCCGCCGAACGGCCCGCGCCGCCAGCGGGTGGTGAGCGAGTTGTCCACCGACTGCATGACCAGGGCGATCACGGTGCGTTGCGACCAGCCACGGACGGAGAGCATCCGGACGGCCCGGCCGGGATGCCGGACCAGTTGCCCCAGCCAGCGGCGGACCCGGTGCGGCCCGCCCTCGACCAGCAGCGTCTGGAGCAGTCCCATCGCGTTCGCGCCCCGCCCGTACCGGACCGGCTCGACGTGGGTCTGCGGGTCGGGGTGGAACGAACTGGTGATCGCCACCCCCTCGGTGAGGTCGACACCGCGTGCCCGCGCCTGCCGGCGGGACATCGAGGCACCGAGGATCGCCTCCGAGTTGGTGCGGGTCAGCTCACCGAGGCGGGGCGAGAGACCGGGCAGCGCGCCGACGGCCCGCATCTCGTGCAGCAGCCGCTGGGTGCCCAGCGCACCGGCGGCGAAGACCACCTGGTCGGCCTCGATCACCTGCCGACGCCGCCGCAGCCAGGACCCGGTGCGTTCGGTGTGCACCCGGTACCCGCCCCCGACCGGCCGGACCTCGGTCACCGTGGTCAGCGGACGCACCTCGGCACCGAGCCGCTCGGCCAACCAGAGATAGTTCTTGACCAGCGTGTTCTTCGCGCCGTGGCGGCAGCCGGTCATGCAGGCGCCGCAGTGCGTGCAGCCGGTGCGCGCGGGACCGGCACCCCCGAAGTACGGGTCGGCGACCGACTCGCCGGGCCGCCCGATGTGCACGCCGACCGGGGTCGCGTGCACGGTGTGCCCCACCCCCATCCGCTCGGCCACCCGCCGCATCACCCGGTCCGCCGGGGTGACCAGCGGGTACGCGGTGACCCCGAGCATCCGTTTGGCCTGGTCGTAGTGCGGGGCGAGTTCGGCACGCCAGTCCGTGACGTCCCGCCACTGGGGGTCGTCGTAGAACGCGTCCAGCGGCTCGTAGAGCGTGTTGGCGTAGACCAGCGACCCACCGCCGACACCGGCTCCGGACAGCACCAGCACCCCGCCGCCACGTCGCCGGTCGGCGGCCCGCAGCAGGGTGAGGCGTTGCAGGCCGAAGCAGCCCAGCCGGGGCGCCCAGAGGAACCGGCGCAGCCGCCACGAGGTCCGGGGGAACTCGTCGTCGGCGAACCGCCGGCCGGCCTCCAGCACGCCGACCGTGTAGCCCTTCTCGGCCAGCCGCAGCGCGGCGACACTCCCGCCGAAGCCGGACCCGATCACGACCACGTCGTACCGCATGCACGCATCATTACTCGTGAGTAGATCTCGCGCCAGGCGCGGTTTTCGCGCCATCATGCAGCGCACCCGACCGCCGTGGGCCCGACGCGTGCCACGACGCCGTCCCGGACGCCCGCGGACCGGTCGGTGGCAACCCGGCCCGCCGTGCGGCGGCGGCCCGGCATCGCAGGAGGAGGCGGGGGATGACGTTCGGAGGAAACCGTAGACGGCTGACACTGGCGGTGGCCGGCCTGGTCACGGTGGCGGTGGTGGCCGTCGGCGCGGTGGCGGTGGCCCGGACGGTCGGCGACGACCGCACGCCGACCGCCGCGCCCACCGACGTCGCCACCTCGCCGAGCGCGTCGCCCAGCCCCGTCCCGAGTACGCCCCCACCCGGCGCCGACATCACCGGCCCGCTCAACCTGCTGCTGGTCGGCATCGACACCCGAGTCAGCGTGCCCGGCTGGCAGCCGAACGCCGACGCCGTCCTGGTGCTGCACGTGCCGGCCGGACTGTCCCGGGGCTACCTCTTCTCGCTCCCCCGCGACCTGCTGGTGGACATCCCGGCGTTCCCGGACGCCGACTACCGGGGCGGGCGGACCAAGCTCACCCACGCGATGAGCAACGGCAGCCGGGTGCCGGGCCGACCGAACGAACCGGACCCGGCCCAGGGGTACGAGTTGCTGCGCCGCACCGTCAGCGAGTACACCGGGCTGCGCATCGACGCGGGCGCGGTGCTCACCTTCGGCGGCTTCGACAAGCTGGTGGACAGCCTCGGCGGCGTGGACATCCGGGTCGACCAGCGCGTCGTCTCCCGGCACCGCCAGCCGGACGGCAAGCACCGCCAGCCCGGCCCGGGCGTCGGGGGTTACGTCGGGCCGAGGATGGTCTACGAGCCGGGCGACCGGCACCTCAACGGCTGGCAGGCCCTCGACTACGCGCGCCAGCGCTACCTGCCCGGTGGCGACTACACCCGGCAGCGCCACCAGCAGCAACTCATCCGTGCGCTGATCGGCAGGATCCTCGCCGACGACCTGGGCCGGCAACCGCAGCGCGTCGAGCAGGTGGCCGCCGCGCTCGGCGCCGCCATGATCTATGTCGGCGGGCGGCGGATCGTGGAGTTCGCGTACGCCCTCAGCACGCTGTCACCGGACACGCTCACGCTGGTCGGCCTGCCCGGGGCGTCGGTCGGCCGGGGCGGCGCGTACCGGGGCGAGGAACTGACCACCGTCGGTCGCCGGTTCCTGGCCGCCCTGCGCGCCGGACGGGTGGACGCGTACCTCGCCGACCACCCGAAGCTCACCGTGCCGGACTGAGCGGCGCACGGCGGCCTGCCGCCCTGCCGTCTGCCGCACTGCCCTCCGCCGTCTGGCAGACAGGCGGTCGGGGCGGGTGGGTGGTCAGGGTAGGCCGGGCGGGGTGGAGCCGGTGAGCCAGGTGTCGAAGAAGGTGCCCAGCGACCGGCCGGAGACCCGCTCGGCCAGGGCGACGAAGTCGCTGGTGGTGGCGGTGCCGTCCCGGCGTTCGGTGGTCCAGGAGCGCAGGATCTCGAAGAAGGCGTCGTCGCCCACGGTACGGCGCAACGCGTGCACCACCAGCGCCCCGCGTTTGTAGACGGCGGTGCTGAACATCTGGCCCGGACCGGGGTCGAGGGTGGGCCGCGACCAGTCGGTGTCGGCGTACTGGAGTTCGAAACTGCGCTGGGCGGTACGCCCACCGTCGTGCTCCGCCCAGAGCCACTCGGCGTAGCTGGCGAAGCCCTCGTTGAGCCAGATGTCGCCCCAGCGGGCCAACGCCACACTGTTGCCGAACCACTGGTGCGCCAACTCGTGCGCGACCACCGCGTAGTTCGGTTCGCCGTCACGGAAGAAACCCGGCCCGTAGACCGGCCGGGACTGCGTCTCCAACGCGTATCCGATGCGGCTGTCGTCGACCACCACCCCGCCGTACGCCTCGAACGGGTACGGCCCGAAGCGACCGGCCAGGAAGTCGGCGATCTCGCCGGTGCGGGCCAGTGACCGTGCCTGCGGACCGGTGGCCGGCATCCCGGTCGGTACGGCGGTGACCAGCGGCTTGCCACCGTGGGTGCCGGTCTCGACCCGGTAGTCACCGATCACCAGCGTGGTCAGGTAGCTCGCCATCGGCGAGCGCTCGGCCCACCGCCAGGTGGTCCAGCCGTCGGTGCTGGTCCGCTCCCCCGGCACCCCGTTGCTCAACGCGGCGAGGCCGTCCGGGACGGTCACCTCGATGTCGTACGTGGCCTTGTCGGAGGGGTGGTCGTTGACCGGGAACCAGGTCGACGCCGAGCGCGGCTGGCCGAGCGCGATCGCGCCGTCGTCGGTGTGCTGGAAGCCGCCGCTGCCCAACACGTTGTCGGCGATCGGCTGCGGCACACCGGCGTACGTCACGTCGACCGTGAACCGGCTGCCCTCGGGAAGTCCCCGGCGCGGGGTGACGGTCAGTTCACCGTCGGCGTGCCGGTGCTCGGCCGGTGCGCCGTCCACGGTGACCGTGTCGACCGCCAGCCCGGTCAGGTCCAGGTTGAAGCGGGACAGTCCGTGGGTCGCGGTCGCCCTGACCTCGGCCCGACCGGCGAGCCGGTCGTCGGCCGGGTCGTAGCGCACCACCAACCGGTAGTGGTCCACGTCGTACCCGCCGTTGCCGCTGCCCGGCACGTACGGGTCGGCCAGGTCGACGCTGCCCGCCCGGAACCCGTCGCGGTCCGCGGGCTCGCGGTCACCGGTGCAGCTCACCAGCCCCACAGCGGCCACCACGGCCACCACGGCGGCCCGCCACCGCCGCACCGAACCCCTGCTCATCCGCCAGAGCCTACCGTCGCCCACGTCATCGATCATGGAGTTGTGGCGGTGGCGAACCGGGCAAACCAATACGGGTCGCCTGCCACAACTCCATGATCGACGGAGCGACGGGTGAGGGCGGGGTGACGGGTGGGGTCAGCGGTCGAGGACCAGGCCGACGCGCTGGAACTCCTTGAGGTCGCGGTAGCCGCACTTGGCCATGGCCCGACGCAGGCCACCGAAGAGGTTCAGTTGGCCGTCGGGCTCGTCGGCGGGGCCGAACAGCAGGCGCTCCATCGAGCCCAGCGGCTCACCGGCGACCTCGAACGCGCCCCGGGGCAGCGACGGGTGGCTGGCCGCCGAGTGCCACCAGGCCCCACCGGCCGGCGCCTCGGCGCAGAGCGACAGCGGCTCGCCGAGCATCACCGCGTCCGCCCCGCACCCGAGCGCCTTGGCGATGTCGCCGGAGGTACGGATGTCGCCGTCGGCGATCAGGTGCACGTACCGGCCACCGGTCTCGTCCAGGTAGTCCCGGCGAGCCGCGGCGGCGTCGGCGATCGCGGTGGCCATCGGCACCCGGATGCCGAGCACCGACTCGGTGGTGGACCACTCGTCCCCGCCGATGCCGACGATCACACCCGCCGCACCGGTCCGCATCAGGTGCAGCGCGGTCTTGTAGTCGGTGCAACCGCCGACGATGACCGGCAGGTCGAGGTCGGCGATGAACTCCTTGAGGTTGAGCGGTTCGTCGGTGGTCGAGACGTGCTCGGCCGAGACGATCGTGCCCTGGATGACCAGGAGGTCGACGCCCGCGTCGAGGATGACCGGAGCCAACGCCAGGGTGTGCTGCGGGGACACCCGGACGGCCACCGTGCTGCCGCCCTCCCGCAGCTCGCGGACCCGCTCGGTGATCAGGTCGGGGCGGATCGGCTCGGCGTACACCTCCTGGAGGCGCTTGGTGGCGCGGGCGTCCTCGCCCAGGTCGGACAGCTCCTCCAGCACCTTGGCCGGGTTCTCGTACCGCGTCCACAGCCCCTCGACGTTGAGCACGCCGAGACCGCCCAGTTCGCCGAGCCGGACCGCCGAGGCCGGGCTCATCGTCGCGTCCGAGGGGTGCCCGACACAGGGGATGCCGAACTGGTACGCGTCGAGCTGCCAGCCGGTGGAGACGTCGTCGACGTCCCGGGTGCGGCGGCTCGGCACGATCGCGATGTCGTCCAGGTGGTAGCCGCGCTGCGCGGTCTTGCCCAGCCCGATCTCGACCACGTCACGCATGGGGACTCCAGATGTCTTCGGGGGTGGAGGGGGTGATCAGCGGGTGTGGTAGTTGGGCGCCTCGACGGTCATCTGGATGTCGTGCGGGTGGCTCTCCTTGAGCCCGGCCGCCGTGATCCGGATGAGCTGACCGCGCTCGTGCAGCTCGGAGATGCTCTCCGCGCCCGCGTACCCCATCGCCAGCCGCAGGCCGCCGACGAGCTGGTGGGCCACCCGGGCGAGCGGTCCACGGTAGGGAACCTGGCCCTCGACGCCCTCCGGCACCAACTTCTCGTCGCTGGTCACGTCCTGCTGGAAGTAGCGGTCCTTGGAGTACGACTTGGCCTGGCCCCGGGACTGCATGGCACCGAGCGAGCCCATGCCGCGGTACGCCTTGAACTGCTTGCCGTTGACGAAGATCAGCTCACCCGGGCTCTCCTCACAGCCGGCCAGCAGGCTGCCGAGCATCACCGTGTCGGCGCCGGAGACCAGCGCCTTGGCGATGTCGCCGGAGTATTGAATGCCGCCGTCACCGATCACCGGCACACCGGCCGGACGGGCGGCCCGGGCGGCCTCCATGATCGCCGTGATCTGCGGCACGCCGACGCCGGCCACGATCCGGGTGGTGCAGATGGCACCGGGGCCGACACCCACCTTGACGCCGTCGGCACCGGCGTCGACCAGGGCCTTCGCCCCGGCGTAGGTCGCCACGTTGCCGCCGACGATGTCGATCGCCACGTCCTTCTTGAGCCGGCTGACCATCTCCAGCACGGCCCGCTGGTGCCCGTGCGCGGTGTCCACGATGATCACGTCGACCCCGGCGTCGACGAGCGCGCGGGCCCGCTTGTACGAGTCCTCGCCCACGCCGATCGCGGCGGCCACCCGCAGCCGACCCGCGTCGTCCTTGGTGGCGCTCGGGTACTGCTCGCTCTTGGTGAAGTCCTTGACGGTGATCAGCCCGCGCAGCTTGCCGGAGCCGTCGACGATCGGCAGCTTCTCCACCTTGTGCTGGCGCAGCAGGTCGAGCGCGTCCTCCTTGCTCACCCCGACCGACGCGGTGACCAGCGGCGCGCGGGTCATGATGTCGCGCACCGGGGTGGCCGGGTCGGAGACGAAGCGCATGTCGCGGTTGGTGACGATGCCCACGAGCTGGCCCTGCCCGTCCACCACCGGCACACCGGAGATGCGGTAGCGCCCGCAGAGCTGGTCGACCTCGCGCAGCGTGTCGTCCGGGCTGGCGGTCACCGGGTTGGTGATCATGCCGGACTCGGAGCGCTTGACCAGGTCCACCTGGAGCGCCTGGTCCTCGACCGAGAGGTTGCGGTGCAGCACGCCGATGCCGCCCTGACGGGCCATGGCGATCGCCATCCGCGCCTCGGTGACGGTGTCCATCGCGCTGGAGAGCAGCGGGATGGAGAGCGTCACGTTGCGGGTCAGTCGGGTGACGGTGTTCACCCGACTGGGCACCACGTCCGACTCGCCGGGTTGGAGCAACACGTCGTCGAAGGTCAGCCCCAGCGGCACCACCCGGGCGGAGCCGGCCGGCAGCTCGGGCAGATGGCCGCTCAGCTCGCCACCCTCGGCGCCGGCGAAAAGGTCGGAACGGGGCGAATTCTCCACGATTGCTCTCCTGAGCTGGTCGAACGGGGCTTCAGCGAGGTGGCACGGGTGGGCACCGGCGAGCGCCGGGCGAGGGTGCGTCAGGGCCATCGTACCCAGTGGCCGGGGTGGTGCCCGCGTCCGGCGGCCCGCGCGGCGAGGTGGCGACGCCCCCACCGGGGTACGTCGGCTTGCGCGAAGGGGGACAGGCGTCCGACGTGCCTTGGGTCTACGGTGAGGGGGTGCACGACGAGCCCATCGACCCGTTCACCGGCGATCCGACCGATCCGTCGGCCGATTTGGAGGGTCCCGGTCGCGACGCCCCGCTGGATCCGCTGACCGACGTCGAACGCCAGGACGTGCTGGAAGACCTCGCCGACCTGGAGATCTACCAGGCGTTGCTGGCGCCGATCGGCGTACGCGGGCTCGTCATCGAGTGTGAGGACTGCCGGGAACCGCACTACTTCGACTGGGACCTGCTCCGGGGCAACCTGCGTCACCTGCTCAGCTCCGGACGTCCCCGGGTGCACGAGCCGGCCTACGACCCGGACCCGGACCACTACGTCACCTGGGACTACGCCCGGGGGTACGCCGACGGCGTGCACGACACCCTCAGCGAGGGCACGGAGGACGACTCCACCGGCCGGGACTGAGCCGCGCCGCCTGCCGCCGGGCCGTAGCCGCCGTCCGATGGCCGGTAAGGAGGGGTCCCTTCCTATACACCAGGCGTTAGCAGGGGCCCCCTGCTAACCAGTCGGGCTCAGGCGACCAGGCCGGCCCGGAAACCGGCGGCCACCGCGTGCGCCCGGTCCCGGGCGCCCAGCTTGCGGAACAGCCGCCGGGCGTGGGTCTTCACGGTGTCCTCGGAGACGAACAGCTCGCGGCCGATCTCGGCGTTGCTCTTGCCCTCGGCCATGCCGAGCAGCACCTGGAGTTCCCGTTCGGTGAGGCCCACGGTGGACCGGTCGGCCCGCGCCGGAACGGCCTTGCCGGCCTCGGGAGCGGCGTCCGGCTCGGCCGGGTCGTCGCCGCGCTGCACCGGCACCATCGCCGGGC
>NZ_SISL01000112.1:0-15268 GCF_004307965.1 Verrucosispora sp. SN26_14.1
TCCGGTGATGGCAGACACCGCATCCCCCGCCGCGCCGGGCCGCCGCCCCGTCCGGATACGCCATGATCATCGGCAGCCGGTCGCGCGCGGCGTCGTGGTAGCCGTACTCGATCAGCTTGCTGACGTTGAACAGTCGACGGTCCAGCACGCCGGAGGCGATCAGCGGCACCGCGTCCACGGGTACGACGTGCAGCTCACCGTCGATCTGGTGGGACCGGAAGCGGATGTCCGCGCGGTCCTTCGCCGGACGGATCGTCACGCGGCCGCCCCGGTCGACGGTGATCCGGTCCCCCGTGATCAGCGTGACCGTGGCCGGTTGGTGGCCGGCCCCGGCCGGCGACCCGCCACTGCGTCCGGTTCCGCCGTCACCGGGCGCACCACCGCCGCCCGGCGCAGCACCGCCGGGTTGCCCCAGCCCCAGCACGAGAGCGGTGGCCAGCCCGGCCGCACCGATCCGTTTGAGTCCCCTCATCAGACCTCCACATCAGACGATCACGACGTAGAAGCATCATCCGGACCACTCATCAGATTCCTGTTAGGACGGTGATTCTGCGGGCACGAGACGACGCGGTCCGCTGGCATGGCTGGTCATGGAACGGTGATGGATCCACCCGCATCCAAGCGTTCCTCGACGAGTTCCTCCGGTCCCGCGTGCCCCGCGCTTTTCCGCACTGACCGCGATCCCGCAATGTCGGACCGTGACCGAGAAAATCTATGCCCGATGCGCTAGACATTCGCTCCGGGCTTGGCTAGTGTTCCTGGTGTTGAGAGATGAGGTCCGAGAAAGACGCAGACGACCAAGACCGAGCATCACGCAGGGCCCGGACGTTTGCGGCTCGCTCGGCAAGCGGTGCAAGGACCTGCAACCGCAGCAGTAACCTGACGAGATTCCAGGTCAGGGCAAGACGGGCAGGGCACTCCCCGGCCCGGCAGGACAGCTCGCCGCACGTGTGCGGGGCCATGAAGTCGCGTGGGCTCCGACACCGGCGGGCAGCACGACACATGTGGAAGCAGAGGAAAGGGAGGGCTGAACACCGTTGGATCGCCCGCTGCCAGGAAACAGATGCAACTCTGGCGCGGACACCGCAGTTTCCATCGAACGAGAGGTGGTCTCCGGTCACGCTTATGCGATCCTCGCACCCCACGCCTCTGACGGCGTCAGGTGCGGACACGACAAACCGACGAATCAGTCGGTAGATGGTGTTTCCAACCCGTAACCCCGGGCCCCGGCGCTGACGCGCCGGGGCCCTCGTCATGGAGAGATTCGTATATGGCCCAACCCGATGACATGTTCGGCGACGACGACTACCCCGCCTACACGATGGGCCGCGCTGCGGAGATCACCGGCGCCTCGCAGGACTTCCTGCGCCGGCTCGACGAGGCGAAACTCATCGCCCCGTCCCGGTCGGCCGGTGGGCACCGCCGCTACTCCCGCTACCAGTTGCGGCTGGCCGCCCGGGCGCGGGAGATGGTCGACCAGGGCACTCCGCTGGAGGCCGCCTGCCGGATCATCATCCTCGAGGACCAGCTTGAGGAAGCCCGCCGGCAGAACGAGACGTACCGGCGCCAACAGGAAGCCGGCACCTGAGTCGTACCCGTGTGAAGTAATGGTGGGCATGTCTCAGCAGACCTCGCACCGGCACCATGCCATCGACTACGTCGAGCTCACCGTCACCGACCTGACCGACGCCAAGCGGTTCTACGCCGACGCGTTCGGGTGGCGGTTCACCGACTACGGGACCGCCTACGCCGGGATCCACGGCGCGACGCCCGGATCCGAGGTGGGCGGTCTGCGCCTGGACCAGCAGGCGCGGACCGGCGGTCCGTTGGTGCTGCTCTACTCGACCGACCTGGACGAGAGCGTCGAGGCCGTCCGGAAGGCAGGCGGTGAGGTGGTCGAGGGGCCGTACGACTTCCCGGGCGGTCGTCGCTTCCACTTCACCGACCCGAGTGGAAACGAGTTGGGCGTCTGGGCCGAGGCGTAGGGGTACGCGGACAGTGACGAGAGGTCGGTCGGGCCGGCCGATCCTCTCGTCGTCGGCGGCACGCCACGGCGGTAGGGGCGCAATCGGCACCGGTCCCGGATACCCTTGCCGCATATGGCTACTTATCGCAGCGCCTCAGTGCTCCTTTCCGCAGACGGCACCCGGACCCCCGGCACCGCCGCGCTCTTCGCCGAGCCGGCCCGCAAGGGTGGGATCCCGCCGTGGGCGGGTGACTTCCGGCCGGCCAACAGCGCCGGTAACGGCCCCAAGAACGCGGTCGGGAAGACCTTCACGTTGGAACTGCCCGACGGCAGCACCGGCACGGTCGTGGTCCAGGGCCTCAAGCGCGGTAAGGGGGGCGTCGTCCTGGCGCTGATGGGCGAGGACGCACCCCCCTTCTGATCACTGAGACGGATCGCCGCCGCCTGTTGACAGCACCGGTGACAGCCGGCGGCGGCGTTTCGTCACGACCAGGCGCCGGCCGCTGCGGCCCGCTCGGCGTAGGTGTCGAAGTGGATCGGTTCGCGCCCGAGGAGCCGCCGCACCGTGTCGGTCGGCTGGGCGAGGTGCCCGGCCCGCATTCCGGCGAACATGCTGTTCAGCGCCGTCGCGTCGGCCTCCGACCAGCCCTCGGCGAGCACCTCGGTCCGGTACTCCTCCGGCGTCAACTCCACGTACCGGATCGATCGGCCGGACGCCTCGGCGATCGTCGCCACCGCCTCGGCGAAGGTGAGTGCCCGCGCGCCTGACAGCTCGAACACCTGCCCGTGGTGGCCGTCCTCGGTCAGCAGGATCGCCGCGACGTCGGCGATGTCCTGCACGTCGATGAAGGGTTCCGGAGTCGCGCCCATCGGCAGGGCGAGGCGACCGTCGACCAACGGTTGGCGCCACAGGTCCTCGTCGAAGTTCTGGTGGAAGTTGTTCGGGCGGATGATCGTCCACTCCGCGCCGGAGTCGCGTACCGCCCGTTCCGCGCCGAGCATGCTCGGCGAGAAATCGGGGTCGAGCTTGTCGATGCCGCGTCCGCTGAGCGCCACGAAGCGGCCGACACCCCACTTCACCGCCGACGACACGAAGTCGTCGGCCACCGCCGGATCCGCCGGAGCAATCAGGTAGACGGCCGACGCTCCCGTCACCGCCGGCTGCCAGGTGTCCGGCTGCGTCCAGTCGAAACGTACCTCGCCCGAACGGGAAGCGGCCCGCACCTGCTCGCCGGACGCCCGCAGCGCGCGTACCAGTCGACGTCCGGTCTTCCCGGTCCCCCCGATGACGAGGATCTCGTTCGTTTCTTTCGTCATGTCCACGAGTCAACCCGCCCGGCCAGCGGCGGGACATGGCTCGTCGTACGCCCGGCATGTGCGATCGTCCGCACCCCTATGGTGGAGCGATGGACCCGTTCGACACGCTGCTGCGGGACGTCCGCGCCGAGGGTGCCGCCTTCGGCAGGTCGGTACTCTCGCCGTCGTGGGCGCTGCGGTTCACCGACGGCGCACCCCTGACGCTCTGCGTACCGCTGCGTGGCGAGGCGTGGATCGTCCACCCGGAACGCGACGAGCCGGTTCTGGTCCGGGTCGGCGAGGCTGTCGTGGTGCGGGGGCCGCAACCCTTCGTCCTCTCCGCCGAGCCCCGGTCGACCTTCCGACCCGACGAGCTGCGCGACGTCGACTGTCGCCAGTCGCCGGGCATCCGGACACCGGACCCGGACCCGGACGAGCAGATGCTGCTCCTGGCCGGGGCGTACCACGTCCAGGGGCAGGCCCCGCATCGGCTGCTCGGAGTGCTCCCGCCGGTGCTGGTCGTACCGGACGACCACGACTGTTCGTCGCTCCGTGACTACCTGGACTTCCAGCTCGGCGGGTGCCGCCCGGGTCGGCAGGTCGTGCTGGACCGTCTGCTGGACTGGCTGCTGGTCTGCACGATCCGGGACTGGTTCGACCAGCCGGGCGCCGAGGCTCCCCGCTGGTATCGGGCGCTGGGCGACGACACGGTGGGCCCGGTGCTCCGCGCCATGCACGACGCCCCCGGTGCGCCCTGGACGCTCGCCTCCCTGGCAGCCCGGGCCGGGGTGTCCCGCACGACGCTGGCCAAACGATTCACCGAGCTGATGGGTGAGCCACCGCTGACCTACCTGACCGACTGGCGGATGACACTCGCCGCCGACATGCTGACCGGCACCACCGCGACGGTCGCCGCCATGGCACGCCAACTCGGATACTCCGACGCCTTCGGCTTCAGCACGGCCTTCAAGCGTGTCCACGGGGTGAGTCCCCGCGAGCACCGCAGGCTCGCGCAGTCCGGGAGTCAGGTGGCGGTGACGATACGGTCGACCAGTTCCGGCACCCACTCGACGTACTCGACCTCGGCCCCTCCGGCATGCCGGACGTACAGGTAGCGGCCGGTAGGGCTGGTCGCCTCCGGCGTGGTGATCACGCCACCCTCGGCGGTCAGCGCGGCCACGACGGCATCCAGATCGTCGACGACGACGGTCGCCGAGGCGTGCGCGTAGCGGGCGCGTTGCGCTGGTGGGCCGGCGATCACCAGGAAGTCACCGAGCGCGGCCAACTCGACCGAGTCGAAGCCGAACCGCAGATCCGGCTCCGCGCCGACCAGGGTCCGTAGCGACGGCAGCGAGGTGTCGAGGTCGTCCACCCAGAGCCGGGCGTACGTCTTCAGGACGGTCATGTCAGCTCCTGTACGTTGACGTCGTCGACCAGACCGTAGGCCCGCACGACGGCCGGGGTAAGTACGCACCTTTCGGTAACCGGTGCGGGTGAAGGAGCAGCGGCACGTGGACGAGCCGTCTCCCGGTACGCCGACGGCGGCGCAGGTGGCCCAGGTGCACCTGGTGGCCATTGAGGTGTTCGGCGTGGTCGGCACCAAATGGGCCCTGCCGGTCATGGAGGCCATCGGCACCGACACGCGTCGCTTCGGTGAACTGCACCGCAAGGTCACCGGCATCAGCCATCGGCTGCTGACCGCGACGCTTCGTCAACTGGAGCGGAACGGGGTGGTCGACCGGACGCTCCACCCCACCGTGCCGCCTCGCACCGATTACCGGCTCACCCCTGCCGGTCTGGAACTCCATCAGACGATCAACGGGTTCTGCCGGTGGAGCCGCCGTCATCTGGACGACGTCCTGGCCTCCCGCCGCCGGTTCGAACAGACGTGACGCCGTCCTCTCCGGCCGCGCGGTGGCGGCCCGGACGAGGAAGACTGCGGGTATGGCTGACGAAGACGACGCGAAGGCGGCGCTGCTGCACTACCTGCAGGCAACGCGCGACGACCTGATCTGGAAGCTCGACGGACTCAGCGAACGCGAAGTCCGACTCCCCCGCACGCCGACCGGCAACAATCTGCTGGGGATCGTCAAGCATGCGCTGAACACCGAAGCCGGCTACTTCGGTCCCACCTTCGGTCGCGCGTTCCCGACCCCGGAGGAACTCGTCTCCGAGTCGGATTTCGACGAGGACCCGCAGGCGGACTGGTACGCGCGGGAGGACGAGACGAAGGACGGCCTGATCGACCTGTACCGCCGCGTCGCCGTCTTCGCCGATCAGACGATCACCCGGCTACCGCTGAACACGGTGGGACAGGTGCCGTGGTGGCGGCCGGAGCGGCAGGCGGTGACGTTGCACCGGGTCATCGTCCACGTGACCTGGGACCTCGCGCGTCACGCCGGGCACGCCGACATCCTGCGCGAGCAGCTCGACACGAGAATCGGCCTGCGGCAGGAGAACACCAACATCCCGACCGACTATCCGTGGCCGGATTACCTCGCCAGGTTGACCCGACTGGCCGACCGCTTCGCCTAGCGCCTGGCCGATCGCCGTGTGCGGACGGGGTTACGCTGGCCGGGTGCGGTTGGTCATCATGGCGGACACCCACCTGCCGAAACGTGCCCGGGACCTGCCGGCCGAGCTGTGGGCGGCCGTCGACACCGCCGACCTCGTGATCCACGCCGGCGACTGGGTCGACGCGTCGTTGCTGGACGACCTGGAGCGACGTCGTGCCCGACTGATCGGCGTCTTCGGCAACAACGACGGCCCCGAGTTGCGTACCCGGTTGCCGGAGATCGCCCGCGCGGACGTCGACGGCCTGCGGATCGCGGTGGTGCACGAGACCGGTCCGGCCGGCGGCCGGGAGCGGCGGTGCGCGGCCCGGTTCCCCGACTGCGACCTGCTCGTGTTCGGGCACTCCCACATCCCCTGGGACAGCGAGGCGCCCGGTGGCCTGCGGTTGCTCAACCCCGGTTCGCCGACCGACCGGCGGCGCCAGCCGTACGCGACGTACCTCACCGCCGAGGTGACCGAGGGTCGGCTCGACGCCGTGACGCTGCACGAGGTGCCGCGCTGACACGGGGTGAACCGGCGCGCGGATCGGCATAGTCTGGGCCCATGCCGAAAGCGATCTGGAACGACCTGGTCATCGCCGAGAGCACGGACACCGTCGTGGTCGAGGGTAACCACTACTTCCCCCGCGCGGCGCTCCGCGACGACCTGTTGCGCGAGTCCGACACGCACACGCACTGCCCGTGGAAGGGCACCGCGTCCTACTACACGCTCGATCACGACGGGAAGACCAGCGTGGACGCCGTCTGGTACTACCCGGAGCCGTTGCCGGAGGCGGAGATGGTCCGGGACCGGGTCGCGTTCTGGAAGGACGTCACGGTCGTCGGGTGACCACCAGCGCGGTCGCCCAGAGCACCACGGCCGCGCCGAGCGAGGCGACAGCCGCCGCGAGTTCCGGCATTCCCCAGACGTACGCGCCGAAGGACGCGACCGCCACCAGGGCGAGTGCGAGCGCTGTCCACACGTACTCGCGTTGGCGGAGGATCGCGACGAGCGGCACGAAGTGCGCCGCGACGATGACCAGGACGAGGGTGGGGATCAGCCTCGGGTGTCCGGTCGGCACGGCGACCAGGCAGACGCCGCCGATCAACAGTCCCTGCACGACGCCGACCCGGTTGAACCGGCGCATCCAGGACGCCGACAGTCGGCGGTGGTCCTGCGGTCGAGGCCGGGTCATCCCCAGGGCGAGGACGATGGCGGTGATCACGGTCGCGGCGACGAGCAGCGGGATGCGCGCGGCGGTGGGCGCGAGGTGCAGTCCGGAGACCGCCCAGAGCAGGGCGAAGCCAGCGAGGACGAGGGTCCCGGTGCGGGCCAGGGCGCGCTCGGACACGGCGACGTCCTCGGTGCGCGTGCGGGTTTCTCCGGTGTCGGTCATGACGTCCCTTCCCTGGTCACGGAGCCGGGCAGCAGGTGTCCGAGCAGAAGTTTGAGGATGAGCATCGGTGCCAGCCAGGCGAGTGCCGTCGGGACCGGTGACAGCGTGACCGCCGCGACGAGCAGCACGGTCGCGGCCGCGAACGCGAGTGGGCGTTTCAGCGTCGGTCCGGCGATGGCGATCGGTACGGCGGCGGCGAGGGTGCCGGCGTAGAGCACGATCGCGGTCGACCACGGGTACGCGGGCAGGACTAACGCGACGACGGGCAGGTGGACGTGGGCCGCCACGAAGACCAGTTGTCGTCGGACAGCGTCGGTGCCGGTATGGAACCGCCTCGACGCGGACACGGTGGCGTTCACGACGGCACCACCGAACAGGTCGAACCCGAGCACCGTCAGCAGGAGCACGATCGGCACCGGGTAGCCGGCAGCGGCGCCGACGGCCCCGGCGACGGTCGCGCCGATACCTGCGGTGAGGTAGCTGAGCCGACTTTCCGCCCGCGTGGCCCCGGGCGCGACGAGCAGGTCGTTGAGCCGCGAGACCGGACCGCGCGACGGAAGCGGGGGCGTTGTCGTGGGCATGGCTGCCGTTCGCTCGCAGGACGGGTGGTGAACTATCGCTCAGCATAGTGAACGTTTATGCACCCGTCGAGTCGAGGGTCTGTCCGGAGGAGCCCGACTCGACGACGTCACTCAGCCGTCGGCCGGGACGGGCTCCTGGATCGCCGTGCCGGAGTAGAGCCGGTCGATGGTGCCCCACCAGCGCCGCAGGCCGTCGTGGCCCATCGGATCGGTGCCGAGCACGTCGGTGATGCGGTCGCGCAGCAGGATGATGGAGAGCTCGTGGGCCAGCAGCACGACCGCGAGCTGTGCCCGGTCCACGTCCGGGGCGACCGCGCCCGCGTCGGCCATCCGGTGCATGAGCGAGTCGGCGAACCCCTGCAGCATCCGATACGCCTCGACCGAGCGCGACGTGGTGCCGACGAGCAGGTGCGCGAGATACCGGGTGGCCGACGGGGAGGACAGCGCGTCGGCCGACGCGAGGAAGCGGTCGGGCGGGCCGGAACCGGCTGTCTCGGCGAGTGCCTCCAGCGCGTTGCCCAACACGCCCAGCACGTGCGCGTCCACGGCGGCGACCAGGCCCTCCCGCGACCCGTAGTGCTTGATGATGAGCGACTGCGAGACTCCCGCGCGCTCCGCCACCTGCTTGAGCGACGCGGCCGCCGGCCACTGTTCGCCGAAGAGTTCCAGGGCCGTGTCCCGAATGATCGCCTTGGCGGTGCGATCCTCGGGTGCATACATGTTCACCACAGTAGCAATCCCGGCGTTCGCTGCGAACGGGCCGGCAGTGCCACCGGCGTCAGGTCAGTGCCCCGGCCATCCGCCGCACTCCTTCGGCGACCAGTTCGGGGGTGGTGCCGAGGTTGAATCGCGCGTGTCCCGCTCCCCCGGTGCCGAAGACGGGGCCGGGACTGAGCGCCACCCGGCCGCGTTCGAGGAAAGTCGCGGCGGGGTCGTCACCGAGACCGAGGGCGCGGCAGTCGAGCCAGGCCAGATAGGTGCCCTCGCCAGGGCGGTATCGGACCGCGGGAAGGTGTTCGGCGAGTAGCCGGGCGAGGAGACGACGGTTCTCGTCGAGATCGGCCAGGAGGGCGTCGAGCCAATCGCCGCCGTCCCGCAGGGCGGCGACGTGGGCCAGCACTCCGACATGGCTGGGGCTCTCGTTGACCCAGGCGGGGATGCGGGCGAGATCGTCGACCGCGGCGGGTCCGGCGACGGCGACGGCGGCCTTGAGACCGGCGAGGTTCCACGCCTTGGACGCGGAGATCACCGAGAAGCCGTTCTCGGCGCCCGGCACGCTCAGGTACGGCGTGAACCTCGCCCCGGCCAGCACCAGCGGCGCGTGGATCTCGTCGACCACCACACGCACACCATGTCGGTCCGCCAGTGCGGCGACCTCGGCGAGTTCGTCGGCGGTGTGCACGCTGCCGGTCGGGTTGTGCGGGCTGCACAGCAGGTACGCGGGCCGGGAGCCACGACGTGCCGCGCGCCGGAACGCGTCGTCCAGGACCGTCATGTCGATCCGGCCGTCCGCGCCGAGCGGGGCCTCTTCGATGGGGCGACCGGTACGCCCCACCACCTGGTAGAACGGCGCGTAGACCGGGCAGTTGACCACGACAGCGTCCGTCCGGCCGCAGATCACGTCGAGGACCTCGACGATGCCGCTCATCACGTCCGGGACCATCGTGGTGCGGTCCACGGCGATGCCGTCGAAGTCCCAGCGGTCGCGGGCGAAGTTGGCGAGCGCCTCGGCGTAGGCGGTGCCGGCGGGGTAGCCCGTGTCACCACGTCGGACGGCCTCGATGATCGCGTCGACGACCGGCCCGGCCAGCGGCGCGTCCAGCTCCGCCACGAACATCGGCAGCACGTCGCCCGGGTGGGCGCGCCACTTCTCGCTCGTCCGCTTCCGGAGCTGATCGAGGGTGAGCTGCCGCAGGGGCGTGGTCTCGGAGGTCACGACACCGAGACTAGTGACTCGATCTTCCGGCAGCGCCGACGGACGACGGTGTCCGGTAGGGTGCTCGGCGGCACGAACTGTTGCGAGGTGCCCCGCCGGTGGTGGGGAGAATCGGGAAGCCGGTGAGAGTCCGGCACGGGCCCGCCGCGGTGACCGGGGAGCTGCCGCCCACGCGCGTCACGCGCAGCCACTGGCCCGGCTCGGGCCGGGAAGGCGGGCGGTGAGGTGACGATCCGGAAGTCCGAAGACCGGCCTCGCGCCTGGTTGCCCTGCCGTGAGGGCAGGGCCTGGAGCGCAGCGGGAGCCTGCCCATGTTCGACGATGTGTACGAGGTCATCCACGCCCGCCGGGACGTACGGGGCGAGTTCACCGGCGCGCCGATCCCGGCCGAGGTCCTCGATCGGGTGCTGGCCGCCGCGCATGCCGCGCCCAGCGTCGGCCTGTCGCAGCCGTGGGACTTCATCCTGGTCCGCGATCCTGGGTTGCGGGCGGAGTTCCACCGCCACGTGCAGCAGGAACGGGACGTCTTCGCCGCCGGTCTGCACGGGGAGGAGGCGCGCCGGTTCAGCCGGATCAAGATCGACGGGGTGTTGGAGTCGACGCTCTCCGTCGTGGTGACGTACGACCCGGACCGGGGGTCCCCGACGGTGCTGGGTCGGCACGCCATCGCCGACGCCGGCCTGTACTCGGTGTGCCTGGCGATCCAGAATCTGTGGCTGGCGGCCACGGCCGAGCGGCTCGGCGTGGGGTGGGTCTCGTTCTACCGGGAGCCGTTCGTGCGGGACCTGCTGCGGATCCCGGCGGGTGTCCGCCCGGTGGCCTGGCTGTGCCTGGGTCCGGTCACCCACCTGGAGCAGGTGCCGGACCTGGAGCGACACGGCTGGCGGCAGCGCCGTCCCTGGCAGGCAGCGGTGCACCGGGACCGGTGGGAGCCGTCGGACCACTGACCCCGGGTACGCGTCAGCCGGGGGCGAGGAGGCAGAACTCGTTGCCTTCCGGGTCGGCCATGACCGTCCACGGGAGATCGTCGCGGCCCACGTCCACGGTGGTGGCGCCCAGGGCCCGCAGCCTGTCCACCTCGACCTGCGGGTCGTCACCGGGATACGGGCGGACGTCGAGGTGGACCCGGTTCCAGCCGGTCTTCGCGTCGGGCGTGCGGAGGAAGTGCAGGTACGGGCCCACGTCGGCGGCGGAGCGCAGGACCGCTGCGCGGTCGGTGATGTCGTGCAGACGCCAGTCCGTGGCGGTGCTCCAGAAGTCGGCCATGGCGCGCGGGTCCGCGCAGTCGACCACGACGGCGGCGACCGGTCCGACGTCCTGGAGCGTCGGCCGGGGTTCCAGGACGCAGAACTCGTTGCCCTCCGGGTCGGCCATCACCGTCCACGGGACGTCGCCCTGACCCACGTCGGCGGGGGTGGCGCCGAGTTCCTTCAGACGCGCGACCGTCGCGGCGTGATGGTCCGCCGAGGTGGTGGCGAGGTCGAGGTGTACCCGGTTCTTCGCCGTCTTGGGTTCTGCGGAGACGACGAGGTCGACGAAGACGGCGACCGGGTCGGGATAGTCGACACCCTCGGGTTCGAGGTTGGTGACGCCTGGCTCCTCGCTGGAGATCCCCCAACCGAGCGCCGCCGCCCAGAAACCGCCCAGCGCGGAGTCGTCCCGGGCCTTCATGTTGATCTGCACGAGTCGCGTTGCCATCCGGCGATGCTAGCGGCATCGCGAAACGAATTCGATTTACTTGATGCCAGTCGATACACCTCCGTGAAGTTTCGGAATTCACGCCCGACTTGTCCGTATTAGAGCTTTATCGTGTCCCTGCGTGACAGCACGCCAACGGGGATGCACGAGGAGGACAAGTTGACTGGACCGACAGGGATGACGACGGGCGAGTCGAGCAGTCGAGGAGGTCGTCGCAAGCTCAAGGCGATCCTGGCCGGCGGGCTCGCGCTCGGCCTCGGCGCCACGATCACCCTCGCCGCCTGGAACGACTCCGAGTACGCCTCGGGCACGTTCACCGCCGGTAGCTTCAGCATGGAGGGCAGCACGGACGGCACCACCTACGCCGAGCACCCGACCGCCGGCACGGCGGCGGCGTTGGCGTTCAGCACGGGCTTCGACAACATGAGCCCGGACGACGTGGTCGCCGCACCGTTCGCGGTGCGCCTGACCGCGGCCACGACGTACGACGCGACCGTCACGGTGGCCTCGGCCACCCCCGCACCGCCCACCTTCGTCGGGCTCACCTACGGCATCGCGACCGTCCCGACGTTCGGCGACTGCAGCCCGGAACCCACGACTCCGACGTGGATCGTGGCCGAGGGCACCGCACTCGACTCGGTGACCGGTGCGGTGTCGTTCAACCTGACCCAGGGCACTCCGCCCACGACACCCGGCGCTCCGGTGTTCCTGTGCTTCGTCGTCACGGCGGACGACGGTCTGGTGCAGGGCACGTCGGTCACGGAGACCTGGCAGCTCCTCGCCGAATCCGTGTAGGTGGTGGCCGTGGTCAACCGTCGCACGCCGGCCGGGACACCACGGCTCCGCCGGACCCGTGCCGTACTCGCCGGTGCCCTGGTCATCGGCCTGGGCACGACGTCCACGCTCGCCGCGTGGACGGACGGCGAGTACGGCACCGGGTCGTTCGCGGCCAGTGTCTTCGGCACCGAGTCGCAGACCGCGTCGAGTACCTGGGCCAGCCACACCCCGGCGGTGAACGCCGCGACGCTGGCGTTCACCGCGACGGCGATGTCCCCCTCGGTCTCGTTCTACGCCTACCTCGACATCCGGACGACAGCCACGACGAACGTCGGCGGCACGGTGGCGCTGACCGGTTCGTCCAACAACGCCGGTGCCCTGCTGCCGGTACTGGAGTACCGCGTGGTGCGGACCGCCACCACCAGCACCACCTGCGCGGCCGCCGCCTTCACCGGTACGCCGACATGGATCGTCGGGCCCAGCTACCTGGGCATCACCTCGGTTCCCGGGTCGCCGGTGTCGTCGGCCATCACGGCGCCGGCCGGCGCGACGCCACAGTTGCGGTTCTGCTTCGAGGCACGTGTGCAGTCCGGAGCCGGCAACGCGTACCAGGGCACCACCGGTGCGGTCACCTGGGAATTCACTGCCACGTCTACGTAAAGGACCGGTCGGATGGTGGGACCAGCGCGTCAGCGGCGTCGACTCCTCGCGAGGGTCGGCGATCTGGCGCTGACCCTGCTCGCCGTCGGCGGGACGGTGTGCGTCGTCCTCGTCCCGCTGGCGTTCTTCTTCGACATCTCGCTCATCCTGTTCAAGACCGGGTCGATGAGCCCGAGCATCCCCGCCGGATCACTGGCGGTGGTGCGGGAGATCCCCGCGTCCGAGGTCGTCGTGGGAGACGTCGTGACCGTCGACCGTTCGCCGCTGGCACCGATCACCCACCGGGTGGTCGAGATCGCCGACGGGGGTGGGTCCACGCGCCTGCTCACCCTGCGCGGGGACGCGAACGACTCCAACGACACCGCTCCGTACGCGGTGACCCACGTACGGCTGGTCGAGTGGTCGGCGCCCCGGCTCGGGTACGCGGTCCGCACCGTATCGAACGTGTACGCGATGAGCGCGATCACGATCAGCACCGCCGCGATCGTGACCTGGGCCTTCTGGCCGCGCAGCGAGCCCCGGCCACCGGCTCGCCATCGGCGGACGGGGCCGGACGGGGCGACACCGGATCGAGAGACGGACGCGCACCCGAGTTCGACCCTGCGATGCCTCCTTCTGGCCGTGGCGGTGCTGCCCGGTGTCACCGCTGCGGTGCTCGCGGCACCGAGCCCGGCCCGCGCCGACCCGACCGAGGAGGTCATCCGGAGCCGGTACCTCACCCTGGTCTCGATCGGCGACGAGGCGCGGATGACCACCATGTCGCCGGAGGAACCCGTGCCCTGGCAGGTGGGTGTCTCGGCACACGCGCCGCAGCCGGGCACGGTGACCATCTCGCTGTCGGCCTCCGGCCCGCTCGCCGCCAGGCCGGACGGACTCCAGGTGACCGCCGCCGTCTGCCCGCAGCGGTGGGTGAAGGGCGGCTGCCCCACCGGCCAGGAGAAACAGGTCCTCGCGGACGGTCCGGCCACCAGGTTGACCACGGCACCGATCACCATCGACTCGATGCGCGCCGATCAGCAACGGTGGGTCCTCGTCACCGCGAGCCTGCTCGCCGGCGCGACGGCCGCCGGGTCGGCGGACCTCGTCGTCACCGCGACCGGGTTCGGCGACCGGGCCTCGGCCGGCGGCACGGTCGGCCCGCTTCCGCGCACCGGACCCGACCTGCGGACACCGTTGGCCGTCGGGGCCGGTGCGCTGCTCGCCGGCCTCCTGCTCGTGCTCGCCGTACGCCGACGCCGCATCCGGGTGGGGCGGCCGTGAGGCGTCCGGGCAAGCCGGCTCGACCAGCCACCGCACAGGTCGGGCGCCGGTGGCTCGCGGGTACGGCCGCCCTGGTGCTCGCCTTCACCGTCGGGGTGCTCGCGCCGCCACGATCGACGATGGCGGCGTGGACCGGCACCGAGTACGGCCAGGGGACCCTCCAGGCCGGCACCGTCAGTCCACCGACCAACCTGCAGTGCAGCGCGGGTACGCTCACCCCGCCGACCTTCACCTGGACACTGCCCGTCGGGGGCCTGACCCGCAGCGGCTTCACGTGGTCGCTGTCCGGCAGCTTCACCGGCGGCGGGACACTCGGTCCCACGGCCACCAGCGTCACCGTCCCCGGCGGGCTGCTCTCCATCGGCACCGGCACCTTCCGACTGGTCGCGAACGGACCCGGCGGTTGGACGTCGACGCAGGTCACCGGCTCGCTCGGCATGCTGACCGCGGTGCTCTACACCTGCAGCGTGCCGTAGGCCCTGTAGCAGGGCGACGGCGGCGGGCTCAGGGCTGGCCGAGCAGCGCGAGAAACCGGCGCAGGGCCGGGTTCGTGCTGTCCCGGGGCCAGGCGAGGGCGACGTCCACGGTGGGTGTCGGGGCGGTGAAGCGGCGCAGGCGTACCCCGCGCATCCGTAGTGCGCGGGCGCGACCGGCCGGGACTGCCGCGACCACGTCGCCCTGCGCCACCGCCCGCAGCAGCTGCTCGTCGTCCGGCTCCTGCCGGACGAGCCGGAAGCCGCCGTGCGGCCAGACCTGTGCGATCGTCCGGTCGAACATCCCGGGGCCGTTCTCCCGGGGCCACATCACGGCCGGCAGGTCGACCACCTCGGCGCGGCTGATCCGGCGGCGACCGGCGGCGAGAGCGTGCCCTGCGGGCAGCGCCAGCAGCAGTTCCTCGGTGTCGACGGTCCGGCAGGCCAGCGCCGGTTCGTCGAGTGGCGGGCGGACGAACGCCGCGTCGAGCCGGCCGGCCAGCAGTCCGGCCACGTTCGGTGCCGTCCAGGCCGTCTCCGGGACCACCTCGACCTGCGGGTGGGCGGCCCGGAACCGGGCCACCAGGTCGTCGACCCGGCCGCCGCGCGCCGAGCGGGTGTACGCCAGGCGCAGCCGGCCGCCCCGTCCGCCCGCCAGGCCCCGGATGCGGG
>NZ_SISL01000113.1:0-14800 GCF_004307965.1 Verrucosispora sp. SN26_14.1
GCTCGGTCTCACGCTGCCCTTCGAGGCGGTGGTGACCCCGCTGTACTACCAGATGCGGGACCTCGGTCTGCTGAACACCCGGTGGGCCATCATCCTGCCGCTGGTCGGCCTCTACATGCCGTTCGCGCCGTGGCTCTTCGTCGGCACCGGGCCGCTCGCCGTCGAGTCCTACCTGCGTACCCGTGACTTCGACCAGGTCAACACCTTCCTGGGGGTGATCCCGCCCGGCTGGGTCAGCATCCCCGCGCTGTTCCTGTTCACGCTGCTGTTCCGGGGGTTGGAGCCCCGGTGGCGGGCGGGTGGCGGGTTCGGCCGCACCATGCTCGCCCCGGCCGTACCGATGGTGCTGCTGGCCGGTCTGGTGACCTGGCTGGTCAGCTCCGGGCAACTGCTGTGGCCGTGGATCGTGGCACAGACCCCGAGCACCCGGACCGCACCGGTCGAGGCGCTGGCGCAGGGCACCACCGGCCGGATCCCCGCCGACGAACTGGCCCTCGGCGCGCTGCTCCCGCTGCCGATGCTGCTGCTGTTCCTGGTCTCGTTGGTCGTGCTCCAGGTGCGCTACCTGGACCGGCTGGCGATCCAGGTCGGTCGTGCGCCGGAGCAGGCGGAGCACCCCTGACCGACCCCGGCACCCGACAGCCGATGTGGCCGGCACGGCAGACCGTGCCGGCCACGTCGACGGGTCAGCTCGTGTACGCCTCCAGCTCGTAGAGCGAGTGCCCCCAGCCGGTGCCCCGGGCGGTGGCGTGGATCCGCAGGTACCGGCCGTTGGCGCCGAGTCCGGAGTGCTCGTCCACCCCGCCGTCGGCGCCGGTCACCGTCCGCACCGTGGTCCAGGTGGTGCCGTCGGTCGAGGTCTGGATGGTGTACGCGCTGCTGTAGGCCGCCTCCCAGCTCAGCTTGACCCGGCCGATCGCGGTCGGGGCGCCCAGGTCGACCCGGATCCACTGCGGATCCGAGAACGCCGACGACCATCGGGTGGTCAGGTCACCGTCGACCGCCTGGGCGCCGGTCATACCGACCCCCTCGTCGCTGGAGGTCGTCGTCGGCTTGTTCCGCAGCAGGTTGCCGCCGGACGGGCCGCCGCTGCTGCTGCCGTACACCTCGAACTCGAACAGCGAGTAGCCCCAGCCGGTGCCGCGCGCGGTGCCGGTGATCCGGACGTACCGGCCGGTGCCGGTCAGGCCGGTCAGGTCGTCCACCCCGCCGTCGCCGCCGGTGACGGTGCGGACGGTGGTGAAGGTGACGCCGTCCGGCGAGGTCTGGATCTGGTAGCCGCTGCCGTACGCCGCCTCCCAGGTCAGCTTCACCCGGTCGACCGCGTAGGTGGCGCCCAGGTCCACGTCGATCCACTGCGGATCGCTGAACGCGCTGCTCCACCGGGTCCCGGCGTCGCCGTCGACGGCGTTTGCCGCCACGTAGGCACCTTCGGCACTCGATGCCCGGGCCGGTTTGCCGCGCGCCAGGTTGGTGCCGGGGTCCGGGCCAGGGCCGGGACCGCCTCCAGTGCTGGTGGAGAGCGTGAACTCGTCCAGGTCGAACATGCCGCCGCCACCGGAGAAGACCAGGAACAGGGTGCGGGTGCCGGTCGGGGCGGTGACCGTGCCGGTGACCGTGGCGAAGGTGCCGTACCCGCCGGTGGGTGTCACGGTGGTCGAGCCGACCAGCGGCCCGGTCGGCGAGTCGACCCGCAGGTGGAGGGTGCCACCCGCACCGGCCGGCGCGCCGACCCGGGCGCTGAACGACCGGATGCCGGTCAGGTCGTACGGGCGGAACGAGATCCAGTCGTTGTCGTCGATGTAGCCGACCGCCGCACCGCCGTGCGCGCTGCCCGGCCGGGTGATCTGGATGCCGGAGGAGTCCCCGAAGTGCTCGGCCTGACGGGTGCGGGGTTGCAGCACCGCCTGCGTGTGCGTGGTCAACGCCGGCTGCCCGCCTCCGCCACGGTCGGTGTACTCGGCGTCGATGATGCCGAAGATGTTCGCCGCGGTGTCGTGCTCGCCGTCGACCGAGGTCTGGATGACCCCGGTGCAGCCGCGCACGCTGCCGAGTTGGTGGCCGTGCGAGTCGTGGCCGAGGACGTAGTTCACGGTGACCCGGGCGCAGTCGATCGGGCCGTCCTGGGCGTCGGTGACGGTGACCGAGAACGGCACCGCGTCGCCGAAGGCGAAGGTCTGCCCGTTGGTCGGGGTGTTGACGGTGACCACCGGGGCACTGTTGCCGACCGTGACGACCGTGCTGGCGGTGCCGGTCTTGCCGGTACTGTCCCGGACGGTCAGCGTCGGGGTGCGTACCCCGTTGGTGGTGTAGGTGTGGCTCGGGTTCGGGGCGGTGGAGTCGGTGGTGCCGTTGTTGTCGAAGTCCCACGCGTAGCTGAACGGGTCGCCGTCCGGATCGAGTGACCCGGCCGAGGAGAACTGCACGGTCAGCGGGGCGACCCCGCTGGTCGGGGTGGCCGAGACGACGGCTCTCGGTGCGCGGCCGTCGCGGGCGTACTCGATGCGGTACAGCGCCGAGTTGGCGTCGCCGTTGAACCAGCCGGTGCCGTAGTCGAGCACGTAGAGCGCGCCGTCCGGGCCGAACTCCATGTCCATGACCTGGGTGCCGGTCCACGGAAACGGATTGATCTTGAAAGGTTGGCCGGCGGAGTCGAGCGTGATGTTCTTGATCCAGCGTCGACCGAACTCACCGGCGAAGTAGGTCCCGTCGTAGTACTCCGGGAACGCCACGTCGGAGGTGCTCGCCGGGTCGTACCGGTAGACCGGGCCACCCATCGGGGAGAGTCCGCCGCCGGTGAGTTCCGGCGGCGAGCCGGACCCGCCGTACGGCAGCCAGGCCGGAACTGCCGGTGGGAGCTGGGTGATGCCGGTGTTGTTCGGCGAGTTGTTCACCGGCCCGCCCGCGCAGTCGAACTTCGGGCCCGACGGTCCGGACGGGAAGGTGTAGTCGTTGTAGGCGTCGTTGCGGGCGGTGCAGTACGGCCAGCCGTAGAAACCGGGCCGGTCGATCCGGGCGAACTCGACGTTGCCCGCCGGCCCCCGATTCGGGTCGGCGGTGCCCGCGTCCGGCCCGTAGTCGCCGAGGTAGACGACGCCGGTGGCCCTGTCCACGCTCATCCGGAACGGGTTGCGGAAGCCCATCGCGTAGATCTCCGGGCGGGTCCGCGCGGTGCCCGGAGCGAACATGTTGCCGGCCGGGACGGTGTAGCCGCCGGTGGCGCTCGGCCTGATCCGGAGCACCTTGCCGCGCAGGTCGTTGCTGTTGGCCGAGGTGCGCTGGGCGTCGAAGGCCGGGTTACGGCCGGGTCGCTCGTCGATCGGGGTGAACCCGGCCGAGTCGAACGGGTTGGTGTCGTCACCGGTGGACAGATACAGGTTGCCCGCCGCGTCGAAGGCCATGTCCCCACCGACGTGGCAGCACATGCCCCGGTCGGTGGGTACGTCCAGGACCAGCGTCTCGCTGGCCAGGTTGACGGTGTGGTCGGCGTTCACGGTGAACCGGGACAGCCGGTTGACCCCCGCCCAGCGGGCGAAGTCGGCGGCGGTGCCGGTGGCCGGTGCACCGCCGCCGGGAGTGTCCAGGGGTGGTGCGTAGAAGACGTACACCCAGCGGTTGGTGGTGAAGTTCGGGTCCACCGTGATGCCCTGTAGGCCCTCCTCGTCGCCGGTGTAGACCGGCAGCGTGGCGGCGACCTTGGTGTTGCCGGCCGCATCGGTGTAGCGGATGACGCCGTTGCGGGAGGTGTGCAGCACTCCCCGGTTCGGCAGCACGGTCAGACTCATCGGCTCGCCGGTCTCGGCCGCGCCCTTGGCCAGCTCCACCTGCTGGAAGTTCGAGTCGACAGTGGCACCGCACTCGGCCTCCGCCGCACCGGCCGCGCCGAGGATGCCGCCGAGCAGGTGCCGGCGGAAGTCCGGCTCGGAGTACGACGCGTCGGTGTGCCCCATCCCGGTGTACCAGGCACGACCGCCGGAGTAGGTGTGGCACCAGGAGATCGGATGGTCGGCACCCATGCTCCCGCCGGTGTAGGTGCTCTCGTCCAGCGTCGCCAGCACGTGCACGTCGCCCCGGGGGTTGGTGCGGTAGTTGTACCACTCGTCCAGCCGGGTCCACCGCTGCGGCAGGTTCGCCGTGGACGGGTGCACCCGGTCGGCGACCTTCACGGAGGCGGTCTGGTCGGCCGGGTGCGAGGCGAAGTACGCGCCGACCAGACCGCCGTACCAGGGCCACTCGTACTCGGTGTCGGCGGCGGCGTGCACGCCCACGTACCCGCCGCCGGCGGTGATGTAGCGCTCGAAGGCGGCCTGCTGGGCGGCGTTGAGCACGTCGCCGGTGGTGGAGAGCCAGATCACCGCGGCGAACCGGCTCAGGTTGGCGTCGGTGAACTGGGCCGCGTCCTCGGTGGTCTCGACGGTGAACCCGTTGGCGGCGCCGAGCTGCTGGACGGCGGTGATGCCCGGGCCGATGGAGCCGTGCCGGAACCCGGCGGTCTTGCTGAACACCAGCACGCTGAACGGCGCGGCGACGGCGGGCGGTGCCGCCGCGACCAGGCCGCCCAGCACGAGCACCGCGCTCAGCGCGGCACCGAGCCAGGCTCTGAGGGATCTGCGCACGATACGTCCTTTCCACGGTGTGGGGAGGGCGTGCGCCGATCACGCCTGGTGAGGTGATGGAGGTGGAAGCCTGCCCCGTCGCGACGCGTCCGGCAGGTCGCCGGTGCCGCGAAAGGCGGGGCAGGGCATTCATCGTGATGGCTGGGCCAGCGGCCCGTCAAGGGCTCCGCCGCAATCCGTGAGAGCGTTATCTCCGCAGGTCACAGGCGACTGGCGAAGCCGAGATCGAATAACGCTTTCTGCGCGGTCATTCGTCGGCGCCACCGGTGCAGCCGGAGCCGGACGCGGCGGGCAGGTGCACCACGCGCCCGCCGCGCCGGTCACGGACCGTCCATCAAGCCGCCGTTCTCCGCCCCGCCGTTCTCCGCCCCGCCGCCCGGGGAGTGCTTTCGAGGGCGGATCGCCGGTGCGGCCCGCTGCCGGTCAGCCGGCGAGCAGCGCCACGGCGATCAGCACCGGGACGGCGGTCACGGTGGAGAGCAGGATGGCGTCGCGGGCCAGCACGACGCCCCGGCCGTAGCGGACGGCGTAGACGAAGACGTTCTGCGCCGTGGGCAGGGCGGTGGTGACCGTGCAGGCCAGCACCAGCGGTGCGGACAGGCCGAGCCCGAAGCGGGCCACCAGGTAGGCGACCGCCGGGTGGACCAGCGTCTTGAGCACCACGGCGAGCCGGACGTCCCACGCGGTGTCCCCGGAACCGGGCGGCGGGGCACCGCGCAGGGACAGGCCGTAGGCGAGCAGGGCGGCGGGCACCGCCATCGCGGCGACCAGGTCCACCGGTCGCATCACCGGCTCCGGCGGCGACCAGCCGACGACGCTCACGAGCACCCCCAGGCCGCAGGCGACGGTGATCGGGTTCAACAACGGCCGGACAGCCGCCCGGACCACCGACCGACGCTCCCGCGCCGCCGACGGCTCCCGCGCCGCCGACGAATACCGCGCCGCCGACGACTCCAGCACCGCGAACGCCAGGGGTGCCATCACGACCACCTGGAACATCAGCACCGGCGCGACGAGTGCGGCGTCACCGAGCACGTAGACCGCGATCGGGATGCCGATGTTGCCCGCGTTGACGTACGAGGCGGCGAGCGCACCGATCGTCGCCTCGGGTGCCGATCGCCGCCACCACAGCATCGCGACGGCCACGAAGACCGCCGCGACGACGGTGGTGCTGATCAGCGTGACGAGCAGGGCCGACGAGAAGACGGTGGCCACGTCGGCGCGGGAGACGGTCTCGAAGAGCAGGGCGGGTGTGGCGACGAAGAAGGAGACCCGGGAGAGCACGGCGGGCCCCTCCGGCCCCAGCAGCCCGATGCGCCCGACCAGGTAGCCGATCGCGATGACCGTGGCGATGACGGCGAAGCCCGTGAGTACGCCCTCCACCCGTCCGCCCTCTCCGTGCCGGTCCTTCCCCGGCCCACACCAGCAACCCACCAGGTGTAAGGAAGGGACCCCTCCTATACACGAGGCGTTAGTAGGGGGCCCTTCCTTACACGCGGGTCAGCAGGTGTTCAGCATGCCTGACAACGCCGACTTCTCGGCGCTGTCGACGGAGAGGCCGTAGTACCACTTCACCTGGATCCAGGCGCGCGCGTAGGTGCAGTGGAAGGCGGCCCGCGGCGGCTTCCACGCCGCCGGGTCCCGGTCACCCTTGGACGAGTTGACGCTGCCGGTGACCGCCCACAGCTCCGGACCGCCCAGGTCGTTGGCGTAGGTCTGGCGCCGCGCGGTGGTCCAGGACCAGGCCCCGGACCGCCATGCCTCGGCCAGCGGTACGACGTGGTCGATGGAGATGTCGGCCGGGTTCGTCCGGGTCACCCCGTCGTACGGGCTGTACCAGGACCCGGAGGTCGGATAGCAGTTGGCGTCGACGACCACGTTGCTGCCGTCGCGCTTGAGGACCTGCTCGCGGGTGTTGCAGGTGCCGGTGACGGTGATCCAGTGCGGGAAGAGGTCCCGGCTGTAGCTGGACTGGTGCGACTCGGCGGCCACGGTGAGCGCGCCGAGCCGGCTCACCGCCGTGCTGTGCGACGGGATGTTGGGCGGGGTGGCGCCGGCCGGTGCCGGGGCCACGACGAGGGACAGGGCGACGGCGACCACCGAGGCGAGGGCGGCCGTACGGGCGTGAGCCACTGGGCGACTCCTGACTGTCGCCTGCCACGGCGGGCGGGGGTCCCGCCTGACGGGATGGCAGGCACAGACGGATTGTCGCAGACATCGCGATCAATGGATGCGAATCGGCCGCCAACCTGCGGTGAACGCGGCGTGACGCTACGCCTGGCGGATCGCCTCACCGGCGATCTCGATGCGGACGCTCTTGCCGACCAGCACCCCACCGCTCTCCAGCACCACGTTCCAGACCAGGCCGTAGTCCTCACGGTTGATCTCCGCCGTCGCGCTGAACCCGAAGATGTCCTGCCCGTACGGGTCACGCCGGGCGCCGCCGAACTCCACCTGGAGGTCGACGGGACGGGTGATCCCCTTGACGGTCAACTCCCCGGCGAGCACGAACCGGGCGGTCGCCGGGCTCGCCGGATGCGCCGACTCCTCCGGGGCCGGCCGCCGGCCGAGGCGATGGTTCCTGAGCTTCGCCCAGTAGAAGATCGGATCGGTCTTCTCCAGTCGCGCAATTCCGGTACTGCGGTACTCCAGGGTGGGAAACGTCTCCACGTCGAGGAAATCGGCACTGCACAGGTGCGTGTCCCGATCCGTACTCGTCGTATCGATACTGCCCGCTTGAATGGTCGCCTCGATCGTCGACAGAAGCGGATCCTCGGCGACGACAATCTGCGCGGTGGCGTCCCGGAACTCACCCCGCACCGGGCTGACCATCATGTGTCGGGCGAGGAACCCGATCCGCTTGTGCGCCGGGTCGAGTCGATAGGTGCCGGGGGCGGGAATGGACAGCCCGTCCCAGGTCCGCGTGGAGCTGGTCATTGCTCGCTACTTCCTCCCCCGCCTCGCGCAAGGCACCCGCCACCTGCCCGGTCCGGCCGCGCGGGGCGGACGGTAACGGGCGATCACCGGGCCAGCATAGGGAGATCGCAGGCACTTCCCCGTGCTTCAGGGGTGCCGGTCGTGAGCACAATCACGGCCGCCCTGGGCGGGCCCGTCCGACGGTGGGGGACGATTCCGTGAATCGGTCGGCAATTGGTGTGCCGAGCCGATCACCGTACGAGAGGGAATGCATCGCCCACCGCGACGTCGACGGGTGACGATCAGCCCCGCGAGGTCGGTTTCCGGGCGGTCACCAACTCCCAGGTGCCGGGCAGCACGGTCACCTCGGTGAAGCCGGTGTCGACGAGCAGTGTGGTGTAGTAGCCGGCCTCACGCAGTCGACTCACACAGGTGTCGACACCGATCAGGAAGTAGCTCCAGAAGAACTGCATGGCCAGCCGGTCGGGGGTGCGGAACTCCTCGCAGATCAGCAGCAGGCCGCCCGGTTCCAGCGCCGCGTACGCCTGGGTCACGAGGTGCCGGGCCACCTCGTCGGGCCAGTCGTGCAGGACCCGGACGAAGGACATCGCGTCGTAGCCCGGGGGCAGTTCCTCGGTGAGGAAGTCTCCACCGACGAAGCCGAGCCGGTCCGGATGGCCCCGGGCGACGCGGGTGTGGTCCACCAGCGGTGCCACCGCGGGCAGGTTGTACACGTCGGCGCGCAGCTCCGGCGCGGTGTCCAGGACGTGCGCGGCCAGTGTGCCGTCGCCACCGCCCACGTCCAGCAGCCGACGACGCCCCGGCCAGAGCCGACCGGCGTGCTGCCGGACCGCCTCGACGACCGGCCCCAGCCCGACGGCCATGCTGCGTTCGAAGTCGGCGGTCTGTTCGTCGGTCTTCGGCGGCCAGGCGAAGTCGTCGTCGTCGATGCTCACCTCGCCCCGCAGGCTGTCGGCGAGCCGCCCGTGCAGCAGCCGCCACGGGTAGCGGTCCCGGTCGCGTTCGAGCGCGTCCGGGCCGACCACCGCCTCGACCGCCGCGCGCAGTCCGGGCACCGCCCGGTAGCGGGTGGCGCCGATGTCGCCGCCCGAGCCCTCCCGGACGAGGAAACCGAGACTCTCCAGGCAGTCGAGGAACTTGTACAGCCGCAGCGGGCGTACCTTCAGGTCGTCGGCCAGGGTGTCGAGCCGGACCGGACCGGGCTCCAGCTCGTCGAGCAGCCCGAGCGCGAGCGCCGTCTCCAGCACGTCCATGGCCTTGGGCCCGTTGGCGAGCAGGCTCATCAACGCGCGCGGGGAGAGCGTGACGGTCATCGACCCAACTCCTTGCCCAACGCGTCCATGAACGCGTCGATCTCGTCGAGGGTGTTGTAGGCGTGCGGGCCGACCCGTAGGTAACCGCGCCAGCTACAGACGAACTGCTGCGCGGCCAGCCGCCGCTTGACCGCCTCGCCGTCGGGCACGTCCAGGAACACCACGCCGGAGCGCCGGTGCGCGGCGGTCGGGCTGACCACGGCGATGCCGGCCTGCGCGGCGCGGTCCAGGACCCGCTGGGTGAGAGCGAGCGAGTGCCGACGGATCGCCGGTACGCCGACCCCGGCCAGCAGGTCCAGCCCGACCTGGGAGACCAGCGAGGTCAGCGGGTACGGCGTGCCGCCGGCGAACCGGCGCGCGTCGGGGGCCCAGCCGGTGGAGGGGCGGAAGGTGAGTGCCCGGTCGCCGGCCTGCCAGCCGGTCGCCGCCGGTTCCAGGTGCGGCACCAGGTCGGGCCGGACGTAGAGGAAGGCGGTGCCGACGCCGCAGAGCCACTTGCTCGCGCCGCCGAGGACGGCGTCGACACCGAGCGCGGTCACGTCCAGCGGCACCACCCCGACGGTCTGGAAGGCGTCCACCACCACCAGCGCGCCGACCCGGTGGGCCGCCTCCACCAGCCGGGGCAGGTCCAGGGTGGCGCCGGAGGTGAAGGCGGCGTGCGTGACGCAGACCAGCAGCGTCCGCTCGTCCAGGCGGGCCTCCAGGGCGTCCTGGTCGAGGTCCGGTCCGCCGGTGCCGACCACGTCGAGTCGCGCGCCGTAGCGACCGAACGCCCGGAAGACGAACGGGACCGTCGGAAACTCCAGGTCGGTGATGACCACCCGGTCGCGGGGCGGCCGGTAGTCGAAGCAGGAGGCCAGCCGGGCCAGCAGCGTACTCAGGTTGGCGTCGGTGACCACG
Source organism: Verrucosispora sp. SN26_14.1 (assembly GCF_004307965.1). NCBI lineage: Bacteria > Bacillati > Actinomycetota > Actinomycetes > Micromonosporales > Micromonosporaceae > Micromonospora > Verrucosispora sp. SN26_14.1. Next base: position 9,767 of record NZ_SISL01000113.1, read on the forward strand.
CTGCCCGGTGGCGCGCCGAGCAGGGCGGCCACCGAGTCGGCGTACCGGTCGAGGCCGACGTGCCAGTCCTGCCAGGCGTCGTCACGCCAGGTGCGCAGGGTGTCCCAGTAGTCGTGCAGCACCCGCTCGGCACCGGCCGGCACCGCCCCGGTGGAGTTGTTGTTCAGATAGACGCAGGTGCGCAGCAGCGGGAACTCGGCGCGCAGCGCCGCGTGCACGGCCGGGTCGAGGCAGGCCGGCGTGTCGGGGCCGGGCGGGAGGTCGACGGGGTTCACGCGGGACGACCTCCGGTCGGACGAGACGGGTACGGGCCGACGGCGTCGAAGACCGGCAGGTCGCGTACCGCCGCCAGGTAGGGCGTGCCCTCGGTGTAGCCGGTGCCGGGACGGCGGCCCAGCATCCGCACCGCCACCCCGTAGTGGGTCCGCCGCCACTGCGCCAGGGCCTCGGCGAACCTGCCCATGCCGGCCGCCATCAGGCGGCGCGACGATTCGTCCAGCCGGCCGTCGTGGACCGCGCGACGGTACGCCTCGTCCACGGTCGGCTGGCCGTCGCGCACCCGGGCGCGGACCTCCGGCACGGACCGGTAGGCCACCGAGTCCAGCCGGTCCGGCGCGGGGGTACGGCAGAGCGACTCCACGAGCTTGTACGACCGGGACTGGATGGCGCTGGCGCCCTCGGTGTACTGCCGGAACGTCTGGAACGCGGCGGGCTGCATGGTGGCCAGCAGCGAGAAGAGCGAACCGGCGGTGCCGAGCAGGTCGCGGGCGTAGCCGAGCCGGTCGACGGCCCGGTCGGGCGGCCCGGTCCGCAGGGCGTCGACCACGCCCCGGAGTTCGTCGGCGACCCCGGCGAAGACACACTCGTATGCCTGGAGCACCCGGATGAACAGGTATTCGTCGTGGGTGACGTGTACCGGCAGCATGCTCAGCCGCAGCGACGGGTCGCCGGTGGTGTCCAGGCCGGCGACGACGGCGGACAGGGTCGTGGCGGCGGTGACGGGCGTGGCGTCGTCGATCGTCCCGGTGAGACCGAGACGGGCCAGGGCGGGCAGGGCGGCGCGGACGCCGAGCCGGAAGCGTTTGGCCACCACCGCCCGCCCCGGACGCTGCTCCGGCAACAGTCCGGTGACCTTGGCGGCAGCCGCCAGTTCGAAGGAGACCGCGTCGGCGACCAGCCGGACGACGAGCCGGTCCCGGCCCTGCCGGGCGTCGGCCCCGGCGTCGGGCGGCGGGTCGTCGGTCCCGTCGGGCAACCGGAGCAGACGCAGGGCGAGGTAGCTACGGTAGTCGTAGCGGCCGTCCCACTTGTCCAGCGCGACGTCGAGGAAGTCACGCAGCAACCGCGCCCGTTCGTCGTACCCGGTCACCCTCGCGCGCGCCTCGTCCAACCGGGCGAGCAGTTCCTTGTCGACGAAATGTTTGCCGACCCGGTGGAATGCGTCGACCACCTGGTCGTAGGGGAATTCGTCGGGATCGGCCGCGCCCGCCGACCAGCTCGTCAATTCGCGCACGAAACCGCACCTCGACATTCCGAAGAGGATCGTAATCGGGGTCGGCCGAAGGCCGAGGAAAGGTCAGTGCAGCGCGACGGATTCCGCGTCGGGGGTGTGCAGACGCACCTGCCATAATTCCGGGAAGAATCGGTGGCCGACGAGCTTGGCGAGCATGTTCGCCGGGCTGCCCGGGGTGCCGGCCGGTGGGTGACCACCGATCCGCAGCGCCACCTGGTAGTGCCGCACCCGCCAGGACGCCACCCGCTCGTCCCACTCCACCATCGCCTCGGCCAGCCGGTGCGTCGGGTCGGTCGGGTCCAGGTCGGGCAGCGCCGCCGGGGCGATGCCCCGGGCGTCGAGGTGGTCGTGGAAGGCCCGGCCGAGTCGGCGGCTGAGCGTCTGGACCTGCCGCCATCCCGGCGACTCGGCACCGGAGCCGTTGCCCAGTGCGGGCTGCATGGCCTGGAAATCCGCTGGTGAGAGATGCCGCAGCATCTCCAACTGGTCGGTGACCAGCCGGACCCCGAGGCTCGCCCGACCGAGCAGCGTCTCGGCCGCCACCATCTCCCCGGCGTCCACCCGGGCCACCGACTCGACCAGTTCCGCCGCCGCCAGCTTCAGCCACAGCTCGGTGGACTGGTGCACCACCTGGAACAGCAGTTCGTCGCGGTGGATCATCTCCTCCGGGGCCCGCTGAAGCCCGAGCAACGCCTCCGTACGCATATAACGTGCGTAGTCCGTGGCACCGTCGCCGGGCAGCACAGGTGACTGGTCACGCTTCACGGAATTGTCCCTCCACCGGCGGCACAGCCCGAATTGGCAATGCGGGGCGACTGACGCCCGGATATTATCCAACGCGGATCTCGCTTGCGCTAGCCGTCGCCGAAAAATCACCGAGAGTCAACTGCGAGGCGGCGCGGAGGAGAACTCGCCACCTGAATGTGGCCGTCAATTATCATATTGACGATAACCAGTCAACCCATTCGGATCGGATCACGCGCCGAACAGCGCGAGGCGGCGTGGCCCGGACCGGGCCACGCCGCCTCGTCGTGCGGGAGAGAGGTCAGCCGGAGAAGACGGTGAACTCCGCCACCGACCACCAGTTGCTGGCCGAACCCGTCTGCACCACCCGCACGTGGCGGGCGTCGCGGGCCTCGAAGTCGACCAGGGTCTGGTTCGTGAAGCCCTTGCCGCTGGCCACCGGACCGGTCCAGTTCCTTCCGTCGGTGGAGAGGAACACCTGGTAACCCCGGGCGTGGTCGGCACCGGTGGAGAGCAGCGAGACACCGCTGACGGTCCGCACCGACCGCATGTCGACGGTGAACGACTGCCCGTTGGTCATCGGCGCGCCGGAGGTCCACCGGGTGCCGGTGTCACCGTCGAGCATCCGCGCCGCGGTGTCCGCGCCGCCGGAGGCGGTGGCGGTCCAGCCCGACCGGCTCAGGACGGTACGGCTGCCGGGCACCTGGTACTGCTCGTCGAGGGCCGCACCCGCGCCGGGCTCGAACTGGTCGTAGCCCCGGCTGTCGCACTGGCGACCGGCGTTGATGCAGTGCTTCACCAACGCGGCCAGGGTGGGCGTGTCCCACACGTTGTAGAAGTCGTAGTGGAACGAGTAGCCCCGCCCGCTGGAGAGCCGTACCTGCGACATGTCGCCGCTGACCGGCCAGGCCATCTTGAACTCGATCATCGGCACCGCGACCGGGTGGCTGGTCGGGCAGACGCCGTTGACCGGGTACACGATGTGGCTGACGTGGTCGGGGGTGTCCAGGTGCCGCCCGTCCCAGCAGCTCGGCGCCTGCATCCGGACGTTGAGCTGGGTGCCGGAGGGGCAGTTCGCCGGGAAGTCCACGTTGTCGTAGCTGTTCCCGCACTCCCAGCCCTTCTGGTAGGCCGGGGAGGACTCGAACTGCGCGGCGGTGGTCATCGGGCTGCCGACGAGGAACCGCAGGCCGGGCGGGAACGGACGGACGCTGGTGTAGTCGCGTACGCCGCTCTTGTAGTAGATGACCTGCGGCCCCTGCGGCACGATCGGCGTGTTGCCGTTGAGCAGAGTCGGCATCCAGTAGCCCGACTTGTCGCCCGGCACCCGGCAGGTGGTCGCGCCCCTCGGCAGCGACTGCATGGTGCTCGCCGCGTTGGTCGTGGTATTGCCCATGAAGGTGTGGTCGTGCGACGCCCCGGGCCGGTTGAAGAAGACGATCGGGTCGTCCTCCAGCCGGTGGCTGACCGCGCAGTTGGCCTGGAACTCGCGGTGGTCGCGGCGCGGCGGGTTCGCGGTCGAGGGCGTCACACCGGTGACCGGCCGCTCGGCGAGCACGTAGTCGCCGGGGGTCGGCGCACCGGTCGCCCCGTTGCCGTGGCCGGCGGGGTGGGACTGGCTCGGGCTGCTCGATCCGGGGGTGCCCGACGCGCTGGGCGTGCCGGAGGCGGCCCCCGACGTCTGCGGGGCGGCGGGGGTGGCGCTCGCACCGGTCAACGCCCCGAACACCTGGAACTCCCACAGTGAGTAGCCGTACCCGGTGGCCCGCTTCGTGCCGTACATCCGTACGTACCGGCCCTCGCCGGACACGTCGAGGCGTTGGGTGCCGCCGGTGCCGTTGCCGGTGCGGTAGATCGAGGTCCAGGCCAGCCCGTCCGGCGACACCTGGATCTCGAACTCGGTGGCGTAGGCGGACTCCCAGTTCAGGACCACGCTGTCGATCCGGGCCGGAGCCCCGAGGTCGACCCCCAGCCACTGCGGGTCGGCGAAGGTGCTGGACCAGCGGGACTTGGTGTCGCCGTCGACCGCGCGCTCGGCGGACCACCGTCCGCCCTCGCTGGACGAGGCCGTCGCGGGCTTGCCCTGGGACAGCGGGGCCTCCTCACCGGCGGCCAGACGCAGCGGTCCCATCGCGGTCCAGGAGGTCAGCGCGGCGGTGACGGCGAGCGTCACCGCCACCATCCAGTACCGCCAGCGCGGCCGGCGGCGCGGCCCGGACGCGGGCAGGTCGCGGGTTGGCATGGAACCTCCGAGGTCTCGATCCGTTCGTCGGCGACGAATGTCGCGGTACGCTAACCACGCCCGACGGCCCGGGAGATGAGGCTTAGGACCCAGGTGAGGGTCGCCCAGGGCCCAGCGGGGCCGGCTTCGGTGCCGGGCCGGGCCGCCTCTGGGCCCGACTGGGTCTTTCGGCTCAGGAACGGGCACGAACCGGCGTCTACCGTCGTGGCCATGTCTGCGGCAAGTGATGATCAACCCGGTCCGACCGGTCCCGGACTGTGGCGGTTGATCGGCGCTGCCGCGCTGGCCTGTCTCGGTGTGATCGTGCTCTGGTCCACCTTCCGGCAGCCGGAGCCGCCGGACGGGAGCACCCGCGCGCTGGACCAGATGCCGTCGCAGGCACCGGTGGAGTCGCCGTCCGACCCGCCGACCCTGTCACCCCTGGGCGCGGAGGACGGGTCGGTGCTCCCCACCGGCGACCCGGAGAGCACGCCGTCGGTCGCCACCAGCGGACCGGCCGCACCGACGCCCGGCCGCACCAGCGCCGGCCCCACCC
>NZ_SISL01000114.1:0-14786 GCF_004307965.1 Verrucosispora sp. SN26_14.1
GCCCCGGCATCCAGCGCAGCGCCACCGCGACACCGGCCGCCGCGACCAGCGCGGCGAGTACCGCAGACAGGTGCATGGCCGAGACGAAGGCGTCGTCGGCCGCCGCGATCACCTGCGGCGCCGCCGGCCCGAGCTGACCGGCCACGCCGTACGCGCCGGAGATCGACTCCCCGGCCGCCGCCCGTGCCTCGGCCGGCAGGTCCGCCACGGTCGGGGCGATGCCGGTGCGGTACCCGGCGGCCAGCACCGAGCCGATCACCGCGACACCGAGCGCGGCGGCCACCTGGCGGATGGTGTTGCTGACGGCGGAACCGACGCCCGCCTTCTCCCGGGGCAGCGCCGACATGATCGACTCCGTGGCGGGCGGCATGATGTTCGCCATCCCGGTCCCCTGCAGGAAGAAGACGACCAGCACCACCCAGATCGGCGTGGTGGCGTCGACGAAGGCGAACGCGCCCAACGACACCGTGGTCAACAGCAGTCCCACCGCCGAGACCGCCCGTGCACCGTACCGGCGGACCATGGTGGCGCTACGGGGCGCGAAGACCAGCTGGGCCACCGCGAACGGCAGGAAGAGCAGGCCGGTCTGCAACGGGCTGTAGCCGCGTACCAGTTGCAGATAGAACGAGCTGAAGAACATCACGCCCATGGCGGCGAAGAAGACCAGCCCGATCATCGCCACCGGCGCGGCGAAACGCGGCACCCGGAACAGTCGTACGTCCAGCGACGGGTGGCTGCTGCGCCGCTCGTACGCGACGAACCAGGCCAGCACCGCCAGGCCGCCGAGAATCGTGGCCCAGACCAGCGGGCGACCGAAGCCGTGCTCGCCGCCGTCGATGATGCCGAACGTCAGGGTCACCAGACCGACGACCGAGAGCAGCACACCGACCACGTCGACGCGCCCCGGCGCGGGGTCCCGCGACTCGGGCACCAACAGCGCTACCAGGACCACGCCGAGCGCCGTCACCGGCACGTTGATCAGGAAGACCGAGCCCCACCAGAAGTGCTCCAGCAGCAGTCCGCCGAGCACCGGGCCGATCGCCACCGCCAGCCCCACCGCGCCGGCCCAGATACCGATGGCCCGTCCCCGCTCCCTCGGGTCGAAGACGTTCGAGATGATCGACAGGGTCGCCGGCATGATCGCCGCGCCGCCGACCCCCATCAGCGCGCGGGCCGCGATCAGCTGGGTCGGGCTCTGCGCGTACGCGGAGAGCAGCGAGGCCAGTCCGAAGAGGACCAGCCCGATCAGCAGCATCCGCCGCCGCCCGGCCCGGTCACCCCACACGCCGAAGGTGAACAGCAACCCGGCGAAGACCAGCGTGTACGAGTTGATGGACCACTCCAGTTCACCCTGGGTGGCCCCGAGCCCGTGCACCGGGTCGGCCAGCGTACGCAGGGCGACGTTGAGGATCGTGTTGTCCAGGACGACGACGAGCAGGCTGATCACCAGCACTGCCAGGATCGCCCACCGCCTCGGGTGCCCGGTGTTCTCGTTCGGCTGCATCCCCCGACACCCTTCACATTTCGATACGGCCAAGTACCGTAATCCCCCCGAGCCTAGGCCCCCCAATTTCGATACGGAACCGATCCGTATTCACTGTGACCCCGATCACCCCCCCGCACTCCGCCAGCCCCCGCCGGGCCGGATGCAAGGAAGGGACCCTTCCTATACACCAGGCGTTAGCAGGGGACCCCTCCTTGCACCCACCCCCACCCCGCTGGACCCCCGACGCAAGGAAGGGTCCCCTCTTAACGCCTCGGCGCGTGGGCACGGGAGAAGCGAGGAGGTGGGTTGATTTGTTGCTGCCATAGCGACAACAAATCAACCCACCTCCGGTGGGCATGCCTGACCAGGCGCCGCTTATGGGGCTTTTATCGGCTCCTGGCATCAGGGCGGCGGAATTCGTGGCGGGCGGAGGACGTTGTAATCGGGGACTGGGCACGCAGGGCCAACGCCCGAGACGGCTACGCCGGATCCCCCACGGGAATGGCCCGCCTCCGCCAGTCGTTACACCTGGACCCGGCACCGCGAGCGGCCACCACGCCCCGCCCGCCAGGGCCACCCCCAACAAAGCCACCAGCGCCTGACGGCGTCGGCACCGCCACCCCCTGCGGTGTCCCACCCCCGAATGGAGCTACCCCCATGAACACCATGCTGCGCAACAGCGTCCTCGCCATCGCCGGACTCACCATCGCCGGCGGCCTCGCCGCCGGACCCCTCAACCACAGCACCACCGACACCACACCGACCAACCCCATCACCGCCGCCATCCAGGCCGACAAGCCCGACACCACCACGCTCATCCCGCACGGCCTACAGGGCACCCAGTCCCACATCGACCTCGACAACGAGCAGATCGCCAACGCCAAGGCCATCATCGCCGCGACGAAGAAGGCCGACATGAACGAACGCGCCGCCGTCATCGCCATCGGCACCGCATTCCAGGAGTCGAAGCTGCAGAACCTCGGCCACCTCGGCGCCCGCAACGACCACGACTCCCAGGGACTGTTCCAGCAGCGCCCCTCCTCCGGATGGGGCACCGTCGAACAGATCACCGACCCCGAATACTCCACCCTCGCCTTCCTCAAGGGCCTCAAGCAGGTCGACGGCTGGCAGGACATGCCCTTGACCGTCGCCGCCCAGACCGTCCAGGTCTCCGCATTCCCCGACCACTACGCCCAGTGGGAACAACAGGCCGCCGACCTCGTCGCCGCACACTGGAACAGCTGACCCACACCACCACGACGGCCGGCACCCCCAACAGGGTGCCGGCCGTCGACGCACCACCAACGCCCAGCCGGAAGCACCGCACGCCCGGCCGCGACGCATGTTAGGAAGGGCCCCCTGCTATGCACCAGGCGATAGCAGGGGGCCCTTCCTTACATCCAACCCAGGGTCAGGTGGCGCTGATGGTGCCGGTGAGCAGCAGGGCGAACACCAGCGTGCCGACCGCCACCCGGTAGAGCACGAAGACGTACAGGGTGTGGTGGGCGACGAACCGCAGCAGCCAGGCGATGGCCGCGTACCCGACGACGAAGGCGATGAGCGTGGCGACCACCATCTGCGCGACGGTGGGCGCCGAGGTGCCCGGGGCCGCCGGTTCGAAGACGTCCCCGAGGCTGAAGATCCCGGACATCACCACGGCCGGGATGGCCAGCAGGAACGAGTAGCGAGCCGCCGTCTCCCGGGTCAGGTTGAGGAACAGGCCGAAGGTCAACGTCGCACCGGACCGGGACACCCCGGGGATCAGCGCCATCGCCTGGGCGAAGCCCATCACCACACCGTCGCGCATCCGGAAGTCCTTCAACGTCCGGGTCTGCCGACCCCAGTACTCGGCGAAGGCGAGCACGAAGGCGAACACGATCAGGGTGGTGGCCACCACCCACAGGTTCCGGGCGGTCTCCCGGATCTGGTCCTTGAACAGGAAACCGAGCGCCCCGATCGGGATCGAGCCGACGATGACGTACCAGCCCATCCGGTAGTCGAGGCTGGAGCGTACGGACTTGTCCCAGATCCCGACCGTCCAGGTACGGCCGATGCGCCAGATGTCCTTGGCGAAGTAGAGCAGCACGGCCGCTTCGGTGCCGAGCTGGGTGACCGCGGTGAACGACGCCCCGGCGTCACGGTCGAAGAAGATCGCCGAGGTGATCCGCAGGTGCCCCGACGAGCTGACCGGAAGGAACTCGGTTAGGCCCTGGACGATGCCCAGGACGATGGCTTCGATCCAGGTCACTCCCCGACTCCCGAGAGTTCCAGCGCCTCGGCGACGGTACGCAGGGTCTGCACCCCGCTGTCCCGGTCGCCGGCGAACAGGGTGATCGACAGGGTGGTGACGCCGGACTCGGCGTACTGGCGCATCCGCTCGGCGATCCGCTCCTTGGGGCCGAGCAGCGAGGTCCGGTCGATGAACTCCAGCGGCACCGCGGCCGCCGCGTCGCGCTGCCGCTTGGCCAGGTAGAGGTCCTGCACCTCACGGGCGGCGTCGCCGTACCCCATCCGGGTCGCCAACTGGTTGTAGAAGTTCTGCTGGCGGCTGCCCATCCCGCCCACGTAGAGGGCGGCGTACCAGCGCACCAGCTGGGCGCAGGAGTCGACGTCGTCGCCGACCACGACCGGCACGGAGGGCACCACGTCGAAGCCGGCCAGCTCCTTGCCGACCTTGGCCCGGCCGGCGCGTACCGCCGCGAGTTGCTCCTCGGCGAACTCGGGGGCGTAGAAGACGGCCAGCCAGCCGTCGGCGATCTCGCCGGCCAGCTCCAGGTTCTTCGGACCGACGGCGGCGAGGTAGATCGGGATGTGCTCACGCGGCGGATGGAAACCCAGCCGCAGCGCCTTGCCGGGACCGTCGGGCAGCGGGAGCTGGTAGAACTCGCCGTCGTAGGCGACCTCCTTGCGGGCCACCGCCAGCTTCACGATGTCCACGTACTCCCGGGTCCGGGCCAGCGGCTTGCCGAACCGTACGCCGTGCCAGCCCTCGGAGACCTGCGGGCCGGAGACGCCCAGGCCGAGCCGGAAGCGGCCGCCGGAGAGCGCGTCGAGGGTCGCCGCGGTCATCGCGGTCATCGCGGGCGTACGGGCCGGGATCTGCATCACCGCGCTGCCGATGTCGATCCGCTCGGTCTGCCCGGCCATCCAGGAGAGCATGCTCGGCGAGTCGGAGCCGTACGCCTCCGCCGCCCACACCACCGAGTAGCCGAGTCGGTCCGCCTCCTGAGCCATGGCCAGATGATCCGCCGGCGTGCTCCAGGCTGTCTGGTATCCGAGGTTTAGCCCGAGTCGCACAGAGTCCTCCCCCATCCGCAGTCGCATCAGGTTACGCAATGCCGCCGGAAGCGACGATCACCGGCTCACCCGAATCGCCATGCGTCTGGGCAGACTCGACGGGAGCGAGGATATCGGTTCGGCCCTCGTTCGAAATAAGGTTCACCCATGCAACAGCGACCGCTCGGCCGAAGCGGGCTGGCGGTTTCCCGGCTCGCGCTCGGCACCATGACCTGGGGCCGGGACACCGACGCCGACGACGCCGCTGCGCAACTGAAGAGTTACCTCGACGCGGGTGGCAACCTGATCGACACCGCCGACGTGTACGGCGACGGCGACGCCGAGTCGGTGATCGGCTCGCTGCTGGGTGGTCTGGTGCCCCGCGACGAGCTGCTCATCGCCACCAAGGCGGGGTTGCGTCCGGGTGGCCCCCGCCGTCGCGACGGCTCCCGGGGGCACCTGCTGCGTACGCTCGACGCCTCGTTGCGGCGGCTGGGCACCGACCACGTCGACCTGTTCCAGGTGCACGGCTACGACCCGGCCACCCCGCTGGAGGAGACCCTGGCCGCGCTCGACCACGCGGTGGCCAGCGGCCGGGTCCGCTACGTCGGCGTGTCGAACTTCTCCGGCTGGCAGACCGCCCGGGCGGCGGCCTGGCAGACGGCCTGGCCCGGACGTGCCCCGGTGGTCGCCGCGCAGGTGGAGTACTCCCTGCTGGAACGCGGGGTCGAGCGCGAGGTGCTGCCGGCCTGCGAGGCGCTCGGTCTGGGTGTGCTGCCGTGGTCACCCCTGGGTCGTGGGGTGCTCACCGGCAAGTACCGGCACGGCCGGCCGGCGGACTCGCGGGCGGTGTCGCCCCATTTCGAGCGTTTCGTCTCCACCTACCTGGAGCCGCGCTGCTCCAGCATCGTGGAGGCGGTCGCCACCGCCGCCGGTGGCCTCGGGGTCTCCCCGTTGGAGGTGGCGCTGGCCTGGATCCGGGACCGGCCCGGCGTGACCGCGCCGATCCTCGGCGCCCGGACGTCCGGGCAACTGCTCGGCGCCCTCCAGGTGGAGCGGATGACCCTGCCGGAGGAGATCACCACGGCGCTCGACGACGTCTCGGCCCTGGAGGTCGGCTACCCCGAACGCGACGGGTGACCCGCCGAACTGCCCGGAGGGTGGCGCACGGCGGCTCCGAATGGGCAGCATAGGGCCCATGGACTACGAGTACGCGCCGCTGCGCCTACCGCCGAACGTCGACCGGTTGGCCGCCGCCGCGCAACTGGCGATCCAGGCCGAGTTCAGCGGGTGGGAGCTGGCCCGGGTGCAGTTGTACCGCGACGGCACCCGCCAGGTGGTGCTGCGCCGCCGCGTGGCCAACGGCTCCCCGCAGCCCGGCCTCTCCTACTGACCCGTCCCCACCCGGCGGTGGGTAGATCTGTTGCCGCTGCGGCGACAACAGACGTACCCACCACCGCCCGGGTCGACGTCAGTGCACGTGGTCGTGCTCGTCGCCGAGCTCCATGAACGGGTGCTCGTCGAGCCGGCCGACCAGCCGGTCGTCGGCCGCCGGCTGGAACGGGCCCACCGGGTCGTCGTCGTCGAACGACTCCAGGTCGACCGGGGTGCCGACCTCGCTGACCATGACCACGCCGTCGAGCGGCTCCAGCTCCGGCACGTCGAGGGCGCCGAGCGACCCGTCACCGCTCTGCAGCAGCTCCAGCACCGCCTCGCCGACACCCTCCACCGGCGGCACCTGGTCCTCGCCGGGGGCGCCCTCGCGGCGGGCCGCCTCGGCCACCCGGATCAGCGCGGAGACGCTGGGCACACGGTAGTCGCGGCGCTGGCGTACCGAGATCACCTGCGGGTGCGGGTCGGTCGGCTCCACACCTTCGGCGCCACCGAAACGCTGGTCGGCCTCGTTCGGGTCGATCGACTCGACGTCCCACGGGGTCACCTCGCCGAAGGCGTCCATGAGTTGCTCGTCGTAGGCGTACGACGCGTTGTTCAACCCGACGTACGCCTGCCAGACGTCGTCGTCGTCGATCCGGCCCTCGGCGGCGCGGACGGCGGCCAGGTGGTGGCGGGCCGCTTCGATCACGCGCTCGAGTGCGGCTTCCAGCTCACCGTGCTGGTCGGTCATGAGGCGTCCCTCTCACGTTACTAACTGGTGCGCAGGAACCGGTCGAGAACCCGCACGCCGAACTGTAGTCCGTCCACCGGTACCCGCTCGTCGATGCCATGGAACAGCGCGGAGAAGTTCAGGTCGGCCGGCAGTCGCAGCGGCGCGAACCCGAAACACCGGACGCCGATCTGCGCGAACGCCTTCGCGTCCGTACCGCCGGAGAGCATGTACGGCACCGGCCGGGCTCCCGGGTCCTCGGCGCGCAGCGCGGCGGACATCGCCTCGACCAGGTCGCCGTCGAAGGTGGTCTCCAGGGCGGGCTGGCGTTGCACGTACTCGATGGCGATGTCCGGGCCGACCAGCTCGCGCAGCTGCCGTTCCAGCAGCTCGGACTGGCCGGGCAGGCTGCGGCAGTCGATGGTGGCGCTGGCCCGGCCGGGGATGACGTTGTCCTTGTAGCCGGCGGCGAGCCGCGTCGGGTTGGCGGTGTTGCGGATGGTGGCGCCGATGATGTTCGCGATCGGGCCGAGCTTGGCGATGGCGGTCTCCGGGTCGTCCGGGTCCAGCTCGATGCCGAGCACCTCGGAGACCTCCTCCAGGAACGCCCGCACGGTGTCGGTGACCACCACCGGGAAGCGGTGCCGACCGATCCGGGCCACCGCCTCGGCCAGCGCGGTCACCGCGTTGTCGTCGTGCACCATCGAGCCGTGCCCGGGCCGCCCCTTGGCGTGCAGCCGCAGCCAGTCGATGCCCTTCTGCGCGGTCTCGATCAGATAGAGCCGCTGCGACTCGTCCACCGTGTACGAGAAGCCGCCGACCTCGCCGATGCCCTCGGTGCACCCGTCGAACAGCTCCCGGTGCCGGCTGACGAGGTAGTGCGCGCCGTACTCGCTGCCGGCCTCCTCGTCGGCGGTGTACGCGAGCACGATGTCGCGCGGCGGGCGGACGCCGGTGCGCTGCCAGTGGCGGACCACGGCGAGCACCATCGCGTCGAAGTCCTTCATGTCGATGGCGCCCCGGCCCCACAGGTAGCCGTCGCGCAGCTCGCCGGAGAAGGGGTGCACCGACCACTCGTCGGCGTCGGCCGGCACCACGTCCAGGTGGCCGTGCACCAGCAGCGCGCCCCGGCTCGGGTCGGCGCCGGGGATCCGGGCGATCACGTTGGCCCGCCCGGGGGCGGACTCGTGGATCTCGGGGGTGATGCCGACCTCGGCCAGCTTCTCGGCGACGTACTCGGCGGCGAGGCGCTCTCCGACGCTGGTCGCGTTCTCGCCGGTGTTGGTGGTGTCGATGCGCAACAGGTCCCGGCAGAGGTCGACGACCTCGTCGGTCGGCGCGGGGAAGGCGGGGTGCGCGTCGCTCGTCATCGCCCCTTCATACCAGCCTGCGGTTTCCGCCCGGGTGAGTGCGGGTACTGCGCGCGCGTCCGAGTGCCATATCATCGGCGCTCCGCCTGCCCAGCCCGAGGAGGGACCGTGTCCGTCCACCTGCCGCCGCTGCCACCGTCGACCGGCGACGGTTACCAGCCCGCCGGGCAGAGCATCGCCGCCACCATCGCCGACGAACACCAGCAGCTGCTGAGCCTGACCCGGCGACTGGTCGAGCCCGGCCCGGATCCCGCGCACGGCCGGGAGATCCTGGTCGCGGCGCTCTCCCGGCACCTGGCGGCTGAGGAGCAGTGCCTGCTGCCCGCCATCCGGCAGGCGCTGGGCGACGTCAACCAGCCGGTCGCCGACGTCCTGGCCGGTGACGCCGCGCTGCTGATGGCGTTGCGCGGGCTGGACGACGACCGCCTGCCGATGGTGGCCGATCTGCTCGACGCGCACGTGACGGCGGTCGACGCCCTGGTGCAGCGGCTCTGCGCGGCGGCCACCGAGGAGGAGCTGATCCGGCTCGGCAACCGGTTGGAGATCGCCGAGGAGGCCGCGCCGACCCGCCCGCACCCGGGGATCCCGCACACTCCCCCGTGGAACCGCATCGTCGAGCCGGCGGTGGCGCTGGTCGACAAGTTCCGGGACGCGGTCACCGGCCGTCACACCCAACTGAGCGAGGTCGCGGAGCCGCCGCCACGCTGAGTCACCAGCGCCATGTTCATGGTCGTTGATCCGTCCGGGCCCTTCCGCCGGATGCTCCGTGGCCCTACCGTCACGCTATGAATCTGGAGTTGCGGCACCTGCGGGTGGTCTGTGCGATCGCCGAGACGGGCAGCGTGACGAAGGCGGCCTCCACGCTCGGGCTGGCGCAGCCGGCGTTGACCGCCCAGCTCCAGCGCATCGAACGGACCCTCGGCGGGCCGCTGTTCGAACGGGACCGGCGCGGCGCCCGACCCACCGCACTCGGTGAGCTGGTGCTCGCCCGGGCGCGGGTGCTGCTGCCGGCGATGAAGGGGCTCCAGGACGAGGCGGCGCGGCTCGCCGGGGCGGTCGACGCCCCGCGCCGCTACCGCTTCGGCGGGGTGAACAGCCCGATCCTGGGCCGGCTGGTGCACCGGCTCGCCGCCGAGCAACCACAGGCCCAGATCACCACGTACGCGTCCTGGTCGGTCGACGAGCTGGCGCAACTGGTCGCGGGCGGACGGTTGGACTACGCGTTGACCGGGGTCTGCGGCGACTCCACCCCGTCGGCGGACTACGGACTGAGCTGGCGGGAGGTGGCCGTCGACCCGGTGATGGTGCTGCTGCCGGAGACCCATCCGCTGGCCGGCCGCAGCGAGGTGGCGCTGGCCGAGCTGCGGCACGAGCAGTGGGTGGCCGCACCGGGCGACGGGTGCTTCGGCGACTGTTTCGCCGCCGCCTGCGCCCGGGCCGGCTTCACCCCGCGCAAGCTGTACGAGGCCGACGTCCGCGGCTGCATCGACCTGGTGGACGCCGGGGAGGCGGTGGCGTTGTGCCAGGCCACGTTCCGGCCGGTGGCGGGCCTGGTGACCCGGCGGCTGGTCGGCACTCCGCTGCGCTGGCGACTGATGCTGGGCTGGCACCCGGAGTCCCCCGCCGCCCGGATGGCCGAACTGGTGCTGGAGACGGCGCTGGTGGCGTACACGGACGCGCTGGCGCCGCATCCGGCGTACCTGGCCTGGCTGCTCGGCAATCCGGCCTTCGGGGTGCGCCGGACGGCGGCGACGGCGGACCGGGGACTGCGAAGCGCCTGAGGGCGGGTGCGAACCGGCCGACGGCGGGTAAGCGGCGGGCATGACCGACCTCTATCCCGCCGCCGACGACCGTGAGGTGCTGCGCCGGGCCGCCGCCGCGCACACCGCCGCCGTTCGGGAGGTGGAAGCGTTCCTGCGCCGGGTGCCGGAGGTGCCCGACCCGGCGGACCTGGCCGAGTACGCCAACCTGATCACCCGTGAGGAGCAGACCCGCGCCGAGCGGCAGGCCGCCGGTGAGGCCGTCGGCCTGACCATCGGCAGTCTGGAGAGCGAGTAGCCGTCGGCCGGGCCGGGCGTGACCGTACGGCCCGGCCGGCGGCGTTGCGTGCAAGGAGGGGTCCCCTGCTATACACGAGGCGTTAGCAGGGGACCCCTCCTTGCACCGCAGGCGCCGGTGCGAGCGGGCGCGGTTCAGCGTTCGACGAGCACGTCGTGCCCGAGGTCGAGCAGGGAGTGCCGCCACTCGTCGTCGGCGTTGCCCCGGCGCGGCTTCTCCGCGGTCAGCGACCGGATCCGTTCGACCGCCTCCCGCATCACCTCGACGTCCTCGGGTGTCAGGTCCACCTTGCGTTTGCGCAGCACGGCGAGGATCTGCCGGCCCGGCTCGGGCAGGTTCAGGTCCGGGTCCGGGCCGAACGCCTCCTCGCCGGAGCCTCGGGTCAGCAGCCACTGCCGAAGCTGTTCGGAGGGCACGTTGACCTCGGCGTGGAAGTCCTCCCAGAGCACCTCCACCTCGGGGTCGAGCCGCTGCTCGCGTACCATCACGCCTCCTCTCCGGGCCGCGACCCGGCGTCGTCCGGATGCCCCTCGTCGGTCTGCCCGCCCAGCCCCTCCGCCGGCACCTGCACCCGGCTCGGGTTGGCGGTCGGCGGCGCCAGGATCGGGTCGCTGCGTTCGTCGTCCCGGGCCTCGTCCGGTTCCGTCATCGCCTGCCCCTCTCCGGTCGTCCGCGTCAGCGGGGGTGGGTGGTGGAGGCGGTGGCGTGCCCGCGTGCGCCGGCGGCCACGTCGAAGACGAGCCGGCCGTCCCGGGCGTCCACGGTGACCCGCTGCCCGGGCGAGAGCTGCTGCTCGAGCAGCATCCGGGACAGGTGGTTGTCCACCTCCCGCTGGATTACCCGACGCAGCGGGCGGGCGCCGAACTCCGGCTGGTAGCCGTGCTCGGCCAGCCAGTCCACTCCGGCGGTGGTGAAGTCCACCTCGATGTCCTGGGCGTGTAGCCGCCGCCGGGTCTCCTCCAGCAGCAGTCCGGTGATCTGCCGCAACTGCTCGGCCTCCAACCGGCGGAAGATGATCACCTCGTCGATGCGGTTGAGGAACTCCGGCCGGAAGTTCTCCTGGAGCCGACGCATCAGCCGCTCCCGCAGCTCGTCGCTCTCCTGTTCGCTGCCGGGCGCGCCCGACCCGAAGCCGACCGACCGTTGGCTGCCGGTGATCAGCTCCGAGCCCAGGTTGCTCGTCATGATCAGGACGGTGTTCTTGAAGTTGACCGTGCGCCCCTGGCTGTCGGTGAGCCGTCCGTCGTCCAGCACCTGCAACAGGATGTTGAACACGTCGGGGTGGGCCTTCTCGATCTCGTCCAGCAGCACCACCGCGTACGGGCGGCGGCGCACCGCCTCGGTGAGCTGACCGGCCTCCTCGTACCCGACGTAGCCGGGCGGGGCACCGACCAACCGGCTGACCGTGTGCCGTTCCTGGAACTCGCTCATGTCCACCCGGACCATCCGGTCGGCCTCACCGAACAGCGCCTCGGCCAGGGCCCGCCCCAGTTCGGTCTTGCCCACGCCGGTGGGACCGAGGAACAGGAAACTGCCCATCGGCCGGTTCGGGTCGGCCAGCCCGGTCCGGGAGCGGCGCACCGCCTCGGCGACCGCCCCGACGGCGTCGTCCTGCCCGACGACCTTCTCGTGCAGTTGGCCCTCCAGGCGCAGCAGCCGGTCCCGTTCCTCCTCGGTGAGCTGGCTGGCCGGGATGCCGGTGGCCCGGGAGACCACCTCGGCGATCTCGTCCGGCCCCACCTCGGGCACCTGGTTGTCGGAGCCGTCCTCACCCCGGGCGCGCTGCACCTGCCGTTCCAGGTCGGAGACCCGGTCGCGCAGCGTGGAGGCGCGCTCGTACTGTTCGTCGGCGACGGCCTGCTCCTTGTCCCGGCGTACCTCCTCGAGCTGCTGCTCCAGGTCGCGGACGTCGGCGGCGGGGGTGCGGGTCCGCAACCGGACGCGGGCGCCGGCCTGGTCGATCAGGTCGATCGCCTTGTCCGGCAGGAAGCGGTCGGTGACGTACCGGTCGGACAGCTCGGTGGCGGTGACCAGCGCCTCGTCGGTGAACCGCACCTGGTGGTGGGCCTCGTAGCGGTCCCGCAGCCCGCGCAGGATGGAGACGGTGTCCTCGACGGTGGGCTCCGGCACGAAGACCGGCTGGAACCGTCGGGCCAGCGCGGCGTCCTTCTCGATGCTGCGGCGGTACTCGTCCAGCGTGGTCGCGCCGATCACCCGCAACTCGCCCCGCGCCAGGGCGGGCTTGAGCATGTTGGACGCGTCCATCCCGCCCTCGCTGCCGGCGCCGCCCGCGCCGACCAGGGTGTGGATCTCGTCCAGGAAGATGATCAGCTCGTCGCGGTGCGCCCGGATCTCGTCGATCACCTTCTTCAGGCGTTCCTCGAAGTCGCCCCGATAACGGGTGCCGGCGACCAGCCCGGCCAGGTCGAGCTGGACGACCCGCTTACCGAGCAGGGTCTGCGGCACGTCGCCGTCGCAGATCCGTTCGGCCAGGCCCTCCACGATCGCGGTCTTGCCGACGCCCGCCTCGCCGATCAGGACCGGGTTGTTCTTGGTCCGCCGGGACAGGATCTCCACCGCCTGCTCGATCTCGTCGGCACGCCCGATCACCGGGTCGATCTGGTCGTTGCGGGCCAGGTCGGTGAGGTCCTGGCCGTACTGGTCGAGGGTGGGCGTGCCCCGGTCCGGGCGCGGGTTGGTCATCGGTCCGCGTTCGGCGTTGGCGGCCTGCAACGACTCCGGCTGGATCCGCCCGGCGGCGAGCATCCGGCCGGCCGGCGACTCCGGGTTGAGCGGCAACGCCATCAGGATGTGCTCGGGGCCGATGTAGTTCGCCCCCATCGCCCGGGAGAGCTGGTGGGCGTCGAGCAGTGCCCGCTTCGCCGCCGGGGTGAGCGACAGGTTGGGTGGCACGTCGCCCTGCGGGGCGCCGTCGGCACGTCCACCCAGCGCGTTGAGCAGGGTGTCCGGGTCCGCGCCGGCCCGGCGGACCAGGTCCCGCAGCGGCTCGCGTTGCAACGCCGCCCACAGCAGGTGGTCGGTGTCCAGGTCGCTGCTCTGCTTCTGGGCGGCCCGGCGTGCCGCGTCGGCGAGCATCTCCCGGGCGTCGGCGGTCATCAGCCGGGTGATGTCGACCCGGTGCGCGGGGCGTCGCCCGCCCTCGCCCCGACCGAAGTACCGCGCCAGGAACTCGTCCCACGGGTCGGAGCCGAAGTCGCCGGGTCCCATCATCTCTGTCCTCCGCGGTCGGCGCGAGACGGTCGGCACGGGCTACCCGGCCCCAGGCCGGACAAACGCCACCGACGGGCACCGGCCGGGACGGCACCCGGTCGGGCGTGCCGCACCGCAGGGCGGTCGGGTGGATGGCAGGGTGGGCGGATGGAGTCGACCCCGCTGCTGATCGTGGACGCCGCCAACGTCGTCGGGTCCCGCCCGGACGGCTGGTGGCGGGACCGGGCCGGCGCCACCGCCCGACTACGGGACACGCTGGCCCCGGTGGGCGGACTCGGCGTACCGCCGGAGGTGTCCCCACCGGTCGAGGTGGTGCTGGTGGTGGAGGGCGCCGCGCGGGACGTACCCGGCGTCGACGGGGTCCGGGTGGTCGCGGCCGACGGCTCCGGCGACGACGCCGTGGTCGAGCTGGTCGCCGAGGCCGGTCAACGGCGCCGGGTGGTGGTCACCGCCGACCGGGCGCTGCGGGACCGGGTGACCGCGCTCGGCGCGGAGGTGTACGGCCCCCGCTGGCTGCGTGGCTGACCGGGCGGGCGCCGGTCGCCCTGCGTGACCCTCCGACCTCGGGTCCCACGAATCGGACTCGCCGCGCCTGCGGTCGACAACCGGTCAGTAGGGCAGCAACACTGACAGGGTATGTTCGTCCCCCGACCGGCATAGGCTCTAATGGAGTCCTCCCCGCCCCCAGGAGGTTCCGCGTGGCGAGCGTCGCCGAGCTCAAGGCAGCCATCGATGTCGCGCTTCAGCAGATCGGTGACGGCCAGAGCGCCGTGCAGGCCGCCGGCGAGAAGCTGGCCGAGGCGCAACAGACGCTGGCGGGCGCCCTGGAGGGCAGCGGCCACACCACCGTCGAGGCGGCTCAGGCGTCGTTGACGCAGGCCAGCCAGGAGTTGGAGGAGTGCCTCGCCGCGACGCTCGTCGCGGTCGAGCAGGCCCAGCAGTACGTCGCGACGCTGTAGGGGCGGGCGTGTCCATCGTCGAGGACGTCGGCGCACAGGTCCGGGCCGCTGCCGAGGACCTGCCCATGGGACTGCTCGGGCAGGCGCTGGAGAAGTTCGGGCTGGCCACCGAACGGCTGCGCTGGGTGCGGCAGGAGTCGGCCAACCCGTTGGGCGTGCCGGAGCTCTCCGCCGCCACCGAGCACGCCGAGACCGCCGGGTACGCGCTGCGCGTCGCCCAGGAGCAGCTCACCGCGTACCTGGCCGCGATCGGGCTGGCCCCCGACGGGGCCGCACCGCCGCCGCAGGCCGGTGAGCGGGAC
>NZ_SISL01000115.1:0-14608 GCF_004307965.1 Verrucosispora sp. SN26_14.1
GTGCCGGTCCGCGCCGCGCCGCCGCCGTGCCCCGAGCCGGTGCCACCAGCAAGGTGCCGGAGCTGGCCGACCTGCTCGGCCAGCTCGACGACCTGGTCGGGATGGCCCGGGTCAAGCGGGACGTGGGCACCATGGTCAAGCTGGTGCAGACCGTCAAGCGCCGTCGGGAGGCCGGTCTCGCGCCGCCGCCGATGTCCCGGCACCTGGTCTTCGCCGGTAATCCCGGCACCGGCAAGACCACCGTGGCCCGGCTCTACGGGCAGTTGCTCGCCGCGCTCGGCATGCTCGAACGCGGACATCTGATCGAGGTCGACCGGGGCACGCTGGTCGGTGAGTACGTGGGACACACCGCCCCGAAGACCCAGGCGGCCTTCCGCAAGGCCCTCGGCGGTGTGCTCTTCATCGATGAGGCGTACGCCCTGGTGCCCACCGGTGGCGGCACCGACTTCGGCCAGGAGGCGATCTCGACGCTGGTCAAGCTGATGGAGGACCACCGGGACGAGGTGGTGGTGATCGTCGCCGGCTACCCGGACGAGATGCGGCAGTTCGTCGCGGCCAACCCGGGCCTCTCCTCCCGCTTCTCCCGCACGCTGACCTTCGAGGACTACTCGTCGGTCGAACTGGTCCAGATCGTGGAGAAGCAGGCGAGCCGGCACCAGTACCACGTCGCGGAGAACGGCCGTGCCGCGCTGCTCAGCTACTTCGACGGCGTCCTGCGGGGCGAGGGCTTCGGCAACGGCCGGTTCGCCCGCAAGGTCTTCCAGATGATGACCGAGCGGCACGCCGCACGGATCGCCGAGATGGACGCGCCCAGCACCGCCGAGCTGAGCACTCTGGAGGCCGACGACCTGCACGTGGACGACCTGGAGGTGGCCGGATGACACGGCTCGGGTGCAGGGAGGACCGATGAGCGGCGAACGGAGCCGGATCACGGTGGTCGGCACCCGCCGCCGGTTGGACGTGTCGGTGCCCTCCGGGGCACCGGTCGGCGAGTACTCGGCCCGCCTGGCCGAGATGTGCGGCCAGGACCGGGCCGACGTGCTTCCACCGGCCTGGTCCCTGGCCCCCGCCGGCCACCCGCCGCTGCCGCTGGACGCCACCCTGCTCGACGTCGGCGTGGTCGACGGCCAGGTGTTGTACCTCCGCGACGCCGCTCAGGAGCCGAACGACGCGCCACTGGTGGAGGAGATCGAGGAACTCGTCGCCGACAAGACCCACCGGCATCGCCAGCAGCGGCTCCGGGGCGGGACGATCGTCCTGAGCCTGGGTCTGCTCTGGACGACGGTGGCCGCGATCACGGCCGGACTCCGGTTCGAGGGCGGTGCCGGCACCGCCGCGGGGCTCGTCCTGGCCGGGCTGGGTCTGCTCGCCGGAGCGTGGAGCCTCACCCAGCACCGCGAGGTGGTGCCGGACTGGTTGCGGATGGCGGTCGCGTTGACCTCGGTGCCGTGTCTGGCGGCGGCCGGCATGCTGGTGACCCGGGTGTTGGGCGTGACGGCGTACCGCTGGGACGGTGCGGTGTTCGGCGCCTGCCTGGCCGCGCTGATGGCGCTGGTGGTCATCCCGACCGCCGCGTTGGTCGTGGTGCAGTTGCACCTGACCGTCGGCCTGGCGTTGGTGTCCCTGATCCGGGCGCTGGACACCGACCGCGCCGGTGCCGCCGCGGTGGTCACCGTGACGGCGATGGGGATCATCGCGGTGGCCCGACGGATCGCCGCCACCGTGGCGTCCTGGGGACAACGCCGACCGCCTGACCAGTCGGCTGCCCTGCCGGTCACGATCGGGCTGGTCGACCGCTCCCACCGCCTGCTCTCGGTGGTG
Source organism: Verrucosispora sp. SN26_14.1 (assembly GCF_004307965.1). Classification (NCBI taxonomy): domain Bacteria; kingdom Bacillati; phylum Actinomycetota; class Actinomycetes; order Micromonosporales; family Micromonosporaceae; genus Micromonospora; species Verrucosispora sp. SN26_14.1. The sequence continues at coordinate 1,822 of NZ_SISL01000115.1, forward strand.
CTCGTCGGTCCGGCGCTGGCGCTGACCGCCGCGCTTCCGGTGCTGGCCTCCAACGGCGGCGGCTGGGCGGTCGCGTTGACCGCGGTGGCCAGCATCGCCCTGATGGCCCGCTGCCGGCTGGTGGCGTTCTCCGCCGAACTGCTCCTGCTCGGCATCGCCGCGCTGGTCGGCTGTTTCAGCCTGATCCTCGCGGTCGTCGGGATGCTCGGCGCGGGCCCCGGCGCGACCCTGGTCGTGTTGGTGCTGGCCGGGCTCGGCGTCGCCGGAGCCGGAGTGACGTTGAGCCTGTTGCGTCCCTCGACACCCGAGCCGCCACGCGACGGGCCGATGGTGCATCCCTCGGCCCGGCGCCGCAGCCGGGCCGAGGTGTTCGGGGTGATCACCAGTCTGCTCATGGTGCCGTTGGCGCTGGGCGTGCTCGGCGCGTTCCGACACATGGTCGAGGTGGGTCGCAGCATCTTCTGACCCCCCGGGGGGGACGGGACCACGGCCCGAATGGGGACTTTCGGGCATCCCGCTTAGGGGTGCCATGGTGTACGACGGGTGCGGCGTGCCGCGGTGGCGGCGACCCGCATGAAGTGGCGACAAGGCGAGGTATCAGGTGCCCGGCGGCGACGGTTGCAAGGAGATCATGGCCGTTCCGGGCCGCTTCGTGCTCACCGGCGCGATGACCCAGACGACGCACCCCGTCGCCCGGGCGGTCGCGGTCGCCACTCCGGCGCCGGACGACGGCACGCTGGTCTATCTGATCGAGGAGACGCCGCGCTCCGCCGCCGGCCTGGACTACCTGCGCGGACAGCCGTTCCCCGACGCCCTGGTGCTGGTGCCGTGGGACCTCGACCGCTGGGCCACCGGAGGGCAGCCGCTCCCGGACGACCCGGAGGGCCTCGGTGGCCTCGCCGACCTCTACCGCCTCCAGGTGCAGGTGCCGGTGGGCGAGGCGCGTGCACCGCAACTGGTGCCGGTCGACGCGCGCGGCCGGGAGGCGTCGTGGGACGACGCCACGTCGGTACGGGTGCTGCCGTGGTCACACGTGGCCGGACGAGCGGCGCTGCGGGCCGCGTACGACCGGATCGTTGCCGACGAGGAGCCTGGCCGCCGACGCGTCGAGGCCCTGCTGGCCGACCTGGAGGAGATCCGGCGGGCGCTGCGGGTGAGCATCCCGCCCGGGAGCCTGGCCGCCGCGATCCACCTGGTCCGGTCCGGTAACGAGCCGGAGGCGGCGGCCCTGCTCCGAAAGGTGCTGCCCATCGCCGTTGCCGACGTGCCGACGATGGTCGGCGGGTCAGCCCAGCCGATCGCCGCCGACGTGCTGCGTGCCACGCTGCGCGCCGCCCCGGAATCGGCAGCGCTGGTGTCCTACCGGGCACCGAACGGCGGGCCGGCGGTGGCCTGGCTGCTGCCGGACGGCGAGGACGTGCGGTGGGTCGGGGCGTCGGATTCGGACACCATGCCGATCGCCGTCCGGCTCACCGACGACTGGCGGATGGTGGCGCTGCGCGACGCGGCCACCACGGTGGTGCTGATCGACGCGGACCATCGGCCGGTCAGCGTGGACGTCGAGACCCCGCCCGTACCCGCCCCGTCCGGCGAGACTGCCGAAGAGTGGGCGGATCACCCGCCGGTCATCGAGCAGCGCTCCGCAGAGGTGGAGGCGCGCCTGGCCGAGATGCGGCGCACGTTCATCGAGACAGGCACCGAGCTCTGGGAGTTGCGCTCCGCATCGACTGCCATAGACCATGGCCGGGACGCCGAGGAACCGGCTGCCTCCTCCGGGACTGCCGACCTGGCCGCACGGGAGTGGGAGATCGCTGCCGAGGTCGATCGTCAGCGGACGCGAATCGCCGAGCTGACCAAGATCACTGAGCACGAGCCGATCGAGGAGACGCCGGACGGCGTCCTGCACAGTTACGTCTGGGTGCGGCAGGCGGTGGAGGGGCGCGCCGGATACGTCCGAATCCCAGTGCGCGTCGACGAGGCGGGCGTGCGTAGCAGACACCCGGACACGGGTGCCCTGACCGGTGAGTTCCACCTGGACCGGGGGGAGTGGTTGCGCCCGTTGCGTGGCGGTGGTCCTGGCCTGGCCCCGGCGTGGGGATCCCCGGTCGGCCCTTCCGCGACAGCCGGACCGGTCGATGCCAGTCCCGCCGCCAGCGCCTCGGGGACGACGCCGCGCAGGTTGTTGGATGGCATGCCGCAGCAGTACCGGCCAAGCCAACGGTCGGACTGGACAGCCACCCCGCTGTTCGCCGTCGTCGCACTACCGCCCGAGGTGGCCTTCACGATCGGTCTGGAGGCGAGGACGACCGAGGACCACGCTGATGTACACGTGCTGCGGCCCGTGCTCGACGGGTCCGCCGGAATGGCCAACGGGCTGGTGGGATTCGGAGTGGGGCGACTTCCCCGGATCCCGCTGGACGGCGACGTCATCTATGTCGCCCTTGCTCAGGGCGGTATTGACGTATCGGCGAGCCCGGCCTTGGCGGCGGTTTCCCCATCGGTACCCGAGGTGCTGGGTCAGGTAACGGGTAACAACGTGCTCGCCGCGTGGCGGGTGTCCGTCGACGCGTCCGGTGCGGTCCGCTTGGGGCCGGTACGGCCCAACCCGTTGGTCGATGTCCGCGACGAGACCGGTGCGACGGTCGGACTCCCCGACGTCGACCGGCTGGACACCGAGATCGTCGAACTCCTCCACGTAATGGTGGCCCAGCAGGGTCCAGCGCCGGGCCGAGGACAGGACGATCCGGTCCGGCCGGCGAACTATCGGTCTTTCTGGTCGATGGATCCGGACTACTGGGCGGAGGTGCGTAGCCAGGTCCGGGACAACGTCGCAGCCTTCTCCGACGAAGTCGACGTCATTCGACAACAGGGGGCATGGCAGGAACTCGCCGACCGCTTCGCCGAACGGCTCCGTGCTCCGAGAATCGAAGTGCTGCTCCTCGACATCGACGGCCAGGGATCCTTCGATCCGAATAGCTGGATCATGCATGTCGGTCGGAGAGGTCCGCTCGACCAACGGCTGACCACGTTCATTCACGAGTCCTTTCACGTCGAGCAGCATCTGGTCATGTTCGGAGCGGTTGCGCGGTCCACGAACGACTTCGCCGTTCTTCGGGCCATGGTGTCGCAGCCCAGCATCGCCGGGTCGCTGTGGAGGCATCCCCTTCCGGTGGAGGACCCGCGTTACGACGCGGCCATCCGCACTCTGTGGGACAGAAAGGTGTTGGACCGCGAAGGCGGCACCATCTTCATGGCGCGGAACTCCGCCTCCGCTGCTCTCAGCAGGGCCAAGCAGAGGTTGGCAACGGCCGATGCCGGGTTCAATCCGGTGGTGCGGGACCGCCTCGCCGCCGACCTGACTCGTTCGTATCGCCTGTGGCTGGAGCGGACCGTGCGCGCTCTGGCGCGTCCGATGGAGATCCCGGCGTACGTGGTGGAGCGGGCCTTCACCACGGGAGGGTCCGTCCGTGACTGGCAACGGGTCCACCCTGAGGCGCCGCGCCTGCCCGGATACCGGGCCGAGACGAACGCGGCCGGTGCCCACCTGTGGCCGGAACACGCCGAGCGGCTGGAGGACCAGGCCCGACTCGTTCATCCGGCGCGCCCGCAGATCGTCGTCGAGGTGGGCGATACCGGAAACGCCGCGTCGGTCCTGTCGCAAGCGGCGGAGGTGCTTCCCGCGTCGGCGATGGTGGTCCTGGTGACACCGCATCGGCTGAGCCCGGAGGAGGCCGTCGAGCTGGCCGGACTCCTCGCCGACGACCAGGTGCTGGCCGTCGGCGCTGCTACGGCCACTCCCCCCACCGGCGATGATCGGCTGATCGAACACTTCGTCGGTCACTCACCTTGGCACGACGTGTCGATGATCCCCTTCGCGGCCTATTTCACCGTGCATCGTGTTCCACAGGCTCCCGAGATCGTGGGCTCCGGGCTACCACAGATGTCCAGCCTCGGTGGTGGGACGTTCGACGTCTTGGGGTGGCAGGCGGTCCCGGTCGGTGACAACCTGTTTGTTCGCCCGGCGGACGAATCGCCGCAGGCGCAACCGGTCCCAGCCGATGCTGCGGCCGGGGTACCCCGCCTGGTCGTCGGGGTCCCGGGCCGCGACACCCCGTGGGGTGTGGTCCAGGTTGCGAACGCACTGGTCGACTACCTCACCGGAGTGCCGAACGCCGCGTCGGATCCACGCCTTCTCCAGGTTCACCGACCTGTCGTCAAGGCACCTCCGTTGCCCGGGCTCTCGATCGAGCCGGAGCCGAACGCACCGGGCTGGACTGACCGGTTGCCCTCGCTGATCTTCGGCGCGGACATCGACCGAAACGAGCCGCGGATCGACGCGTCGGCAGGAGACCTCGGTCTCGACCGGCATCTGCTGATGTACGCCCTGCTCGGTGCAGTGGACGCCCGGCCGGCGGAGGTGATGCCCGAGCAGCTTGTCGTCGCGATCGACGAGTTGACCGACCGGCTCAGCGTGACCCGGTCGGAGTTGCTGACGGTCGGCTACGTCACCGCCATGGCGTACGGCGTCGGTGGGGTGACCGAGCCACGTCTACGCCAGGCGCAGCGACTGCTCAGGGCACTGCTCGACACGGCCCCCGGCGTTCCCATGCCGGCCGGCGATCTCGCGGTCCGGTATCTGCTACAGGCGGTCGGCCACAACTCGGACGATCACGGTGACGTCACCGGTCTCCTACGGCTCTTCGAACTGGTCGAAGCGCGGCACTCGGAGGGGAACGCCGTGAGCCTGACCATGGCCGAGCTGGCCGCCGCCTTCGACGACGACCGTCGGTGGCGGGAGAGCCCGGCGCTGTCGCCCCGGCGACTCGACTCCGGCGAGGAGACCTGGTGGCTGGGGCCACCGACCGAGCAGCACGAGGTGTCCGCAGTTCCCGGCCATATCGTCGTGGGATACGCGGCGAACACGGATCTCATGCCGGCGCAGATGCCGGTACCTGCCGGCGTCGCGGCCCTGGCGATGACCGCCGTGGCGGTCCGGGAACGCCTGCCGAGGCAGTGGGGACCAGATCCCCTTCCCCTGCTGCTGGTGCCGGTGACGTCCGAGTTGGTGGACGCCGACGGGCTGCGGACCGATCTGGCTCGGCTCGATGATCGGGTGCGGTTCGGTCAGTTCCGCATGGAGCGTTTGAACCTGATGCTCGCGGAGCCGGTGATTCGTCCCGAGACGACGCCACCGGTGGCCGTGGGGTTGGCCCATCTCGCCGGAATGCGGCGCGAGCTGATGGCGCGGGCGGAGGAGTTGCGGAGACTGCGGTCGCGCCTGGAAGAAGCGAAGCGGGAGCGTGACCGGGCGGGCCAGGACCAGGTCCGGATGGCCGACGCGATCCGGCGTATAGCCGATCTGTCCACCCGTGAGTGGAACATCCAGGCCGACATCCACCATCGGCACAGTCGGATCACCGAGTTGACCAGGCTCGTGGGCGACGGTCAGGTGACGGCGACGGCATCGGGCCTGACCAGCCACGCCAGGGTGCGGATCTCGGCATCGGACGGCCGGCTCGATTGGCTGCGAGTCCCGGTGCTCGTCGATGAGGCGGGGGTGCACAGCACCCACCCGGAGACAGGCGAGATCACCGGTGACCTTCGCCTGGTCGACGGTGAGTGGACGCCCCGCCTCCTAGGCGGCGCGCCCGGCTCGTCGCAGCGACGGGTGGGTTCGTCGTCAGCTCGGCGGAGCGGGCCCGGATCATCGTCGGCGGCTAGGACGGCCGTGCCCGGTGCGACACCGAGTGCTTCCGCCATCGTGGTGCCTGCCGGTTACACCGAGCAGAACCTGCGGCGGACCTTGCCCGACCGGTATGTCGAGAGCCGGCGGCCGGACTGGGCGACGAGACCGCTCTGGGCCTCCGTACCGATTCCGCCGGAGCTTGCCTTCACCACCGGCCTGCAGCAGCGCGTGACCCGCCACGATGATCCGGGCGGTGTCCAGCCGGTGTTCGGCGGCACCGCAGGCATGGCGAACGGGCTGGTGGGCTTCGGAGTCGGCCGGTTGCACCGGATGCCCGCCGACGGCGAGATGGTCTATGCCGTCGTGGCGTCCGGCGGGATCGACGTGTGGGGAAGCCCGGCCACGGCGGCGGCACCGCGCACCGCACCCGACGTCCTGGGCCAGTTCACCGGGACCAGCGTCGTCGCCGGATGGCCGGTGTCGGTGGACCCGCACACCGGTCAGATCATCCTGGGCCAGGCGGCGGCGAACCCCAACCTGGCGGTGCACCGGGAAGGCTCACCCGCAGCCACGTTGACGGCTCTGGACGGTGAGCTCGCCGCCATGCTTACCCGCCTCGCGGGAAAGCATGACACGACGCTCACTCGCGGGGACGCGGTGTGGACGCCGAGCAGGGTGATCGAGGACTACGGGTTGCTGGAGGCGACGAACCCGGCCTACTGGGCGGAGCTGCGGCGTCTGGCCCGGCGTGACCAGGGTGCTCTGGGCAGCGGACGCGAGCAGCACCGTGCCTGGCAGAAGGCCAGCGACCTGCTCTTCCGGTACCTCAACGCCGGTTCCAACGGCATTCCCGCGGCCAGAACCGTCGTCACCGATCTGGCGGGGACGGGCTCCTCAGCCATGTTCGACGGAACGGGCTGGACGGTGGAGGTCGGGGAGTCGGACTCCATCGACGACCGGCTCGCGTTCTTTGCGCACGAGGGACTCCACGCTGAGCAGTATGCGCTGATGGGGCGGCTCGTCGCCGGTGCCAGCAACGACCCCGAGACGCTGGACCTGGTCACTGGGGTCCCCATTGCGCGTGAGGCGCTGTGGGCACGGCCACTCGACCGCGGCGATCCACGCTATTCGTTGGCGCTGCGCCTCTGGTGGCACCACCACTCAGAACTGGATGGGCGCATCCATGACGTACGTCGGGACGCGGCGCTGCTGCGCAGACGGACCGAGGCCCAACTGGTCAAGGCCCTGGAGATCGGGCAGTTCAGCGCACCCGTACGCCAGCTGCTGACAGCGCGGCTGGTCGGCCGGACGGCACACCACTTCGAACTGGGCATTCTGCTGGTCCGGCTCGGGCTGGAAGGTCCGGCGTACCGCGCGGCTCTGGACTTCTCGACCGGCGGCTCGGTGCGGGACTGGCAGAAGGTCGCTGCCGCCGAGGTACCGGCGCTCGCCGGCTATCAGGTCGAGAGAAACGAGGCCGGGAGCCACCTGTGGCCGGCGTCGGTCGGGCGGCAGGATTCGTCCTCGCGACTGGTGCACCACTCTCGCCCCACCGTCGTGGTGGAGTTGGGTCGAGCCGGGAACGCGCTGTCGCGTCTTGCCGACGTCGTGCCGCATCTGCCGGCGGACGCTCTGGTGGCGGTGGTGACCTCCGATCCACTGACGCCGACCCAGGCGGTGGAGCTGGCCTCGACGGTCGGTGAGGGACAGACGGTGGCTGTCTCCGTCTCGTCCGGTCCTCGGATCGATCCGGCCGATCCACTGTTCGACCACTTCGTGCCGTACTCGCGGTGGCACGCACAGTCGATGAGCCTCTTCGCCGACTACTTCACCGTCCACACCGAACCGCAACGGCCCTTGCTCCGACTCAACTACGCGCTCAAGCCGCTGTACAACGTCGGAGGCGGGGTCTTCATCCGGCAGAACCTGAGCGACTGGCAGATCAGGCCGGTGGGACAGACGCTCTGGGTGCGTGCCTCCGACGAGCCGGCCGGGGCGTTGCCGGTGCCGGCGGAGCCCGACAACGGAATGCCGAGGATCGTCGTCGGCGCTCCCGGTCGGGACACCCCGTGGGCGATCGTCCAGCTCGGGCTGCTGCTGGCCGAGCAGCTCACCGGTGTTCCGGACAGTCGCGGTATGCCGGACCTGGTGCAGATTCACCGGCCTGTCCTGGAGCCACCCGAGCTGCACGACCTGACCCCTGTCGAGACCGCCGCTCCATTCACCCGCCAGCTCCTGGTCAGTGCCTTCGGTGAGCACGGCGTCGACGATCCGAGGCTCACCCACACGTCGAAGATCGAGGACTTCGACATCGACCCGTACGTGCTGACGGCTGCTCTGGTGGGTGCGGTGGACCCGGCACCGCAGGCGATGTCGGAGTCCCACCTGGTCGAGGTGTTGACCGGCCTGGCCGCCAGGCTCGGCGTGACCCGCGAGGAACTTCTTCCGGTGGGTTTTGTCACGGCGTTCGCTCACGGCATCGGTCATGTCACCGTGCCACGTCTGACCGTGGTGACGCGGGCGTTGCAGGCCCTGCCCGACCGGGGGAGGGAACAGCCGGACGAGAGCCGGATCCTGAACAGTTTCCGCAGCCTGGTGCCGGACGACAACGAGCGTAGTGCCAAGCACGAACTCTTGCGGCTGCTGGAGTGGCTCGGACATCCGGGCACGACCTGGCCCGCCGAGGGACTGTCCTCCGAGTACCTACAGCAGGTGGTCGGCAGGGACAGGAGCTGGACCGACCAGGTGCTGTCGCAGCGGACGCCGGACGGCAGTGGGGTCTGGTGGTTGGGGCCGGTGGTGCAGCGGCACCTCGTCGCTCCCGTCGAGGACACCCTCGTGCTCGCGTACGCGGCTGGTGCTGATCTTCTGCCGGTGGGGATGCCGGTCCCCGGGGGTGCCGCCCTGCTGATGCGGGTGGGCCAACTGGTGCGGCGACAGCTACCGGAGGAGGAGTGGGGCACTCCGGTGCTGCTGGTCCCGGTGATCTCTGCCCCGGCCGACAGCGATCGGCTGCGGGCCGAGTTGACAGAGACGGAGAACCGGCTCAGCCTCGGGGTGACGATGGCCGATCCGGTCGTTGTCGCCGTGGAGGACGATGCGGCCGCCGACCCGATGGACCTCGACGAGAGCGTGGTCGGGTCGGCGATGGGGCAGCAGCCCGAGGACGCCGTTCGGGTGCGCCTGGCCACGATGCGGGAGCATCTCACCAGGTGGGCGGAGCATGTGGTGCGCCTGCGTGCGGACGGTGCCGGCGCTGACACGTCGACGGAGGTGGCGCGGGCCCAGTCGGAGATCGACCGGTTGCGGGAGCGCATCACCGAGCTGACCGAGGTCGTGGCGTACGGTCCGGTCACGGCGACGGGGCGGGGCCTTGTCGGTCGCGTCTCCGTGCGGCAGTGGATGGAGGGCCGCTTCCAGCGGGTCGAGATCCCGGTGTTCATCGACGATGCCGGGGTGCACGGTCTGCACCCGGAGACCAGCGAGCTGACGGTCGACCTTCGCCTGGTCAACGGCGAGTGGATGCCCCGGGTGCTGGGCGGCGCGCCCGGCTCGTCGTCGTCACGGCGGGGCGGCTCCGGGTCGTCCTCAGCGCGGCGGGGGGGCTCCGGGTCGTCCTCGGCGGGGACGGCTGCGGCCGCCTCGGCACCGAGCGTTCCCGCCATCGTGGTGCCTCCGGGGTACACCGAGAAACAACTACGGCGGAACTGGCCCGACTGGTTTGCCAAGAGCCGGCGGCCGGGCTGGGAGACGGAGACGCTCTGGGCCTCCGTGCCGATCCCGCCGGAGCTTGCCTTCACCACCGGTCTGCAGCAGCGCGTGCACGACGGCCCGGACGGCGTCATGCCGGTGTTCGACGGTCTTGCGGGCATGGCCAACGGGCTGGTGGGCTTCGGTGTCGACCGGTTGCACCGGATGCCCGCCGACGGCGAGATGGTGTACGCGGTCGTGGCGCGCGGTGGTATCGACGTGTGGGGGAGCCCAGCCACGAAAGCGGCGCCACCGACGGCCCCCGACGTCCTGGGGCAGTTCCCCGGGAGCACCGTCGTCGCCGGGTGGCTGGTCTCGGTGGACCCGGACACCGGTGAGGTCACCTTGCACAAGGTGGCGGAGAACCCCAACTTCTCGGTACGCCGCAAGGACGACCACTTCCAGCGGGTCACCCCACCGGACCCGGTTGACCTGGATGATGCGCTCGTCGCCATGCTCGCTGCGATGCTCGCCGACCCGGCCGGAAATCGTGGCACGACGCTCGTTCGCGGCGTCGAGGTCTGGCAACCGCGCAAGGCCGCCGATGAGTACGGTTCGCTGTGGGCGAGGGACCCGGCCCTGTGGGCGGAACTCCGAGTTCGGGCACGGAAGGAGTACCGCACCCTGGGCGGCGGGGACCGGCAGCGCCGCGCCTGGCAGGAGAAGACCGACCTGATCTTCCGGCACGTCCGGCGGGGGGCCGACGTCGACCTCACTCCGGCCAGATCCATCATCACCGACGTGTCGGATGAGCACCATGCGGCCAGGTTCGACGGCACGACCTGGGAGTTGGAGGTCGGGCAGTCGGATTCGGTCGACTACATGCTGGAGGGTCTCGCGCACGAGGGGGTCCATGCCGAGCAGTACACGTTGATGGGCCGGCTCGTCGCGGGTGCCACCAACGACCGTGAGGCCATGGACCGGGTGACCCGCGCCGGGCACGTGCAGGACGCCCTGTGGGCACAGCCACTGCGTCTCGACGACGAGCGCTATCCATTGGCACTGAACCTGTGGTGGAACCACTACACGAGAATCGATCTAGACCACAGCAACCTGCACATCAGGGCAGAGGAGCTGTCTTTCCGCAATGCGGCGCAGGTGCTCAAGGTCAGAGGGATCGAGCAGTTCAGTCCGCCCGTACGTCAACTGCTGGAAGCGCGGATGATCGGCCGGGCGGCCCGTGACTTCGACACCGGCGCCATGATGTTCCGGCTCGGTCTGGAAGGTGCGGCGTACCGCGCAGGCCTGGAGTTCTCGACCGGCGGTTCGGTGCGGGACTGGCAGAAGGTCTCTGCCGCGAAGGTGCCGTCGCTCTCCAGGTACCGGGCCGAGACGAGCGAGGCCGGGACCCACCTGTGGCGGGCGTCGGCCGAGCGGCAGGACTTCTCCCCGCGGCTGGTGCACCGCTCTCGCCCGACGGTGGTGGTGGAGCTGGGGCGGGCCGAGAACGCACTGTCACGTCTTGCCGGCATCGTGCCCAGACTGCCGGCGAACGCCCTGGTGGAGGTGGTGACCACCGATCCACCGACGCCGACTCAGGCGGTGGAGCTGGCATCGGCGGTCGGCGCGGGACAGGTGCTGGCCGTCTCCGCCTCGGCCGGCCTCCGGATCGACCCGGCCGATGAGCTGTTCGACCACTTCGTCCCGTACTCGCGGTGGCATGCCCAGTCGATGAGTCTCTTCGCCGACTACTTCACCGTGCACCCGGAACCGCAATGGCCCGATTTCCACCTCACCAACACCCTTGCGTCGCTGATCAATCTCGGGGGCGGCCTCTTCACGCGGACAAACCAGGTGGACTGGCAGATCGGGCCGGTGGGGCAGACGCTCTGGGTGCACACCACCGATGTGCCCTCGACCGCGCTGCCGGTGCCGGTGGAGTCCGGTCTCGGCATGCCGAGGATCGTGGTCGGTGCGCCCGACCGGGACACCCCATGGACGATCGTCCAGCTCGGACTGTTGCTGGCCGAGCGGCTCACCGGCATCCCGGACAGTCGGGGTGACCTGGGCCTGGTACAGGTCCATCGGCCCGTCCTCGACCCCCCCGAGTGGGACGATCTGCCCCCTGGTGAGACTGCGGCACCGTGGACCAGGCAGCTCCTGACCAGCGCCTTCGTTTCCGAGGGCGACATCGATGATCCGCAGCTCGAACACATATCGGACGTGGGCGACTTCGACATCGACCCGTTCCTGCTGACGGCCGCCCTGGTGGGAGCGGTGGAACCGGCACCGGAAGCGCTCTCGGAGTTCCAACTCGTTGAGGTACTCAACGGCCTGGCCGCCACGCTCGGCATCACTCGTGAGGAACTGCTCCCGGTGGGCTTCGCCACGGCGTACGCCTTCGGCATCGGTCACGTCACCGTGCCACGCCTGGCCCTGGTGACGCGGGCTCTGCTGGCCCTGACCGACTATCGGCCCGACCTCGATTTCGGCGACGGATACGAGTCGAACGCGCCCAGGGACACCGGTGAGCCGATCAGAAGCTGGCTCCTCACCGATTTCCGCCGGCTGGTCCCGCAGGACGACGAGCGTCACGCCAAGCAGGAACTCGCCCGACTCCTGGAGTGGCTTGCCCAGCCGGACACGACCTGGCCGTCCGACGGACTGACCTCCGAGTACGTGCAGCAGGTCCTCGGACAGGACCGGAGCTGGATCGACGGGTCGTTGGCGCGGCGCACCAGGGACGGCAGAGGTGTCTGGTGGCTGGGGCCGGTGGCGCAGCGGCACCTCGTCGCGCCGGTCGAGGGCACTCACGTGCTCGCCTACCAGGCGGACGCCGATCTTCTTCCGGTGGGCTTGCCGGTCCCCGGTGGCGCGGCGTTGCTGGCGCGGGTGGGCCAACGGTTGCGGCGGGACCTACCCGAGGGCGAGCGGGGCAAGCCGGTGCCGGTGCTGCTGGTGCCGGTGACGAGCGGGCCAGTCGAGAACCACTGGCTGCGGTCGGACCTGACGGACTTCGAGAACCGGCTGGCTCTCGGGGTGACGATGGCCGAGCCGGTCGTCCTGATGTCGAGCGACGACGTCGACGCGGCACTCGCGCAGATGAGCCTGGACGAGGTGGCGGCCACGATGGGGCAGCCTTCCGGTTGGCCGGCCTCTGACGAATCGATCGACCCCGAGAGCCCGCTCTGGTGGACCGGCAGTCCGGTGGATCCCGTTGAGGAGCCGGTGTCGATCGGCGGAGCCACGCAGGAGTCCCAGTCATCCCCGCCGCCCGTTCCCATCGGTACGAACGGGGTCGAGGACGAGCTGGTCGTGACCCGGGCGCAGGCACGGCTGGCCAGTTGGGCGGTGCCGGACCGGCTCGTCGAGCTGCGGCGGTTGGCCGACGAGGGCCGTCCGGGCGCTGGC
>NZ_SISL01000116.1:0-14593 GCF_004307965.1 Verrucosispora sp. SN26_14.1
GCCCTGCACCCGCGCGGGTGCAGGGCGAGGTCGGGTAGTCGGGCCGGGGGTCGGTCAGGAGCCGGCCGGGCAGCACCTGCCCCCGGGTGACGGCGTCCGCAGGTCGACGCGGATCGCCTCCAGGAGAACTCCGGACGCCTGCTCGACCACGACGGGCGCGCGAGCCCGCAGTGGATCGGCCGGGCCGGACGGGGCCGGCGGCAGCGGGACGAGGGTGCAGTCGGTGACCACCACGTCTCGGTATTCCAGCACCCGCACCGAGTGGTCGACCTCGCTGCGTCCCCAGCCCGCGATCCGCACCGCGTACAACGGGCCGTTCCAGGCGACGTGGATCCGCGACACCCGGATGCGTTCGCCGATCGAGGTGCCGTGCGCCCGGTGGAAACGGTCGGTGTTGTCGCCGGGCAGCAGCCGGAAGCCGATCTCCACCTCCGACAGGCAGGCCCGGTCCACCTCGACGTCGTGCACCGAGCTGAGGTAGAAGCCCTCGAAGGCGTCGGAGACCCGCAGGTCGGAGATGGTGACGTGATGCGGGTGGTAGGAGGGGCCACGGATCGCGTCGACCCCGTCGCCGACCGCTCCCCAGTGCACGGCGACCCCGGTGCAGCCGCCGACGATCGTCACGTCGGAGATTACGACGTCCCGGACCGCACCGACCAGGGTGACGCAGTTGGCCGTCCGGGTGCCGGGACGCTCCACCCGGACACCGTGGATCCGTACGTCGGAGATCCACTCCGTCTCGGTCGGGTAGAGGTACCTGCCGACGGTGACGGCGGTGCCCCGGTCGCCGCCGTGCGAGCCGGGGGCACACGGCGGCGGGCGCAGACCGATGTCCCGCACGGTGACCCGCGAGCCGAGCACGTGGATCAGCGGCTCGCCGTCCGACGCGGACGAGGTCAGCCAGGTCCGGACCGTCCCGTCCGCCGGTGGGGCGCCGGCCAGGGTCCAGCCGTCGCCGACGACCAGTCCCCGGTCGAGCGGGTAGGTGCCGGCCGGCAGCCGCAGCGTGCCGCCTGACCCGGACCCCAGGATCCGCGCCACGGCGGCCCGGTTGGCAGTCGGGTCGTCGGTGAGTACCGGGTCGTGGCCGGGGGAGCCGGTCACGACCACTCCAGCTCGACGACCCGGCAGACGACCTCGCAGACCCGTCGGCGCATCGCGGTGGCGTCGGGTTCGTCCACTCCGATCAGCACCGGACCCGGCGTCGTCCGGGTGACCACCACGTCGAGCGTCTCCGCGTCGTCGGTGGTCACCGCCACCCGGCAGTCACCGCCGTCGACCAGGTTCGCGGCGCGTACGCGGAGCTGCTCCGGGCGCGGTGGCCCGGTGAACGGCGACGCCTCGAACAACGCGTACCCGGCCCCGCGCTGCGCCACCCGGACCGCCTTCAATACGGTCTGTGCCTTGCCGCGACGCATCCACGCCCGACGGGGGTCGCGGATGGCGGAGGGAGCCACCGAGGCGGTGGTCACCCGGAGGCGGCACCGCACCGACGTGGCGTCGGCGTTGACCACGACGAATCCGGTGCGGGCGGGACCCTCACCGCGCCCGCGTGCCCCCACCAGACCACCGGCGCTGGCCAGGCCGGTGTGCTGGGCGGCCTGCCCGGTCACCCGGCCCGAGGTGCCCGGCGGATCGACGTCGTCGAGTGCGGTGACCTCCACCTGGTTGATCCGTACACCGACCGCGGCCAGCGCGCTCAACGACGGGGACGCCCACGCCGGCAGCGTCGCCTCCGCTACCTCGACGATCAGCAGCTCGTCCGCGCCGATCTCCTCCGCGCCCAGGTCGAACTCGACCCAGGCGTGCGCCTCGACCATCCGTAGCCGGCCGTGCTGACGGCGGATCAGGGCGGCGACCCGGTCGGTGCCCTGTGCCCGGACCATCACCAGCCGGGGCAGCTCGCGGACGCCCCGGGTCGGTGCGGCCACCCGGGACCAGGCGGTCTGCGAGGCGCCGTCGACGTGCAGGTCGACGCGGACGCGGACCGCCCGCCCGCCGGTGCGGACCTTGAGGACGACCGCGCCGGAGACGCCCTGGACCCGTCCCAGGATCGCGACGCCCCGGGCCATCCGGTCGGCCACCAGCACCTCGGAGTCCGCGCCGGAGGCGAAGAGCGCGGGCAGACCGCGTGGCTCGGCCGGCTCGTCGAACTCGGTGGCGAACCACGTGCCGACGGCCACTACCGGACTCCTTCCGGCGCCCGCAGGTCCGTCCGGGTCAGCACCGGCTCCCGCCGGGTCCACATCCGGGCGACGGCGTCGAACAGCGGATCGGCGTCGCTCTCGATGTGCCGGAAGGCGGTCTGCACCGCCTTGAGCAGATACCCGGCGGGCCACACCTCCCAGTGCGGCACCTGCGGGGTGACCAGGTCGGTGGCGCTGCGATAGAACCACAGCCAGAGTCGCGCCCGCTCGACCTGCTCGACCGAGATCAGCTCCTGTCCACCGCAGAGACCGCTGATCGCCGCGTCGAGCGCCTTCCGGTACGCCTCCGGATCCTCCACCACGGTGGACAGACCACACTCGCTCCACTCGGACCACCCCGCCTGGATCACCGGGATGCCGTACGCGGGCAGCTCGTTGCTCACGCTGCCCCGGACGGTGACGCCCAGGTCGACCAGGCTCCACAGGCCGTTCTTGCTCAGCTCGCTGCTGGGCTGGAACACCATGTGCCGGTGCCGCCCGTGGCGGGCGGCGACCGAGTCGAAGAAGCCGGTGCTGTCGTAGCGGAACTGGCTCGGGTGGTCCTGGAACAGCCACTGCACCTCCGTGCAGGTGCCGGCATACCGCGCGGTCTCCTCGAACCAGTCGGCCAGGGTGGGGAAGGACTGGTGGTTGGTGCCGGGGGCGTCGGACACCGCGTGGTTGAAGACCGCCACCACCGGCCGGGTCGGGTCGAAGCCCAGCCGCGCCGCGAAGTGGGTCCGCAGCCGGGCCCGTTCCGCGCTGTTGCTGATGTCCACGGAGGCGCTCGCACCGCCGCGCCACCAGCTCGGCCGACCCAGGTTGACCTTCGACCGCCAGGCCACCAGCTCCGCGTTGCGCCGCACCTCGTCGCGCCGCGACCAGACGCGTTCGGCGAAGAAGGCGCCGATCTGGTGGGTGAGTTCACCCCGTAACGTGTGCCGGCCGGTGTCCGCCTCGGGGAACAGCGCGTACGCCTTCAGGCACCCGGTCTGCTGGGTGTGCACCACCGGTACGCCGGCCCGCCGCGCCGAGTCCACCGCGAGCCCCCAGTGGTCGTAGTCGACGTGACTGGTCACCAGCGCCACCACGGATCCGCCACCGAGCAGGGCGTCGTAGCCGGACGAGATGGCTCGGGCCAACGCCTCCCGCCGCCGGTAGCGCGGGTCGGCGCCGGGCTCCTCGGGCGGGCGGGGCCGCTTGGTCACCCGGCAGTAGGTGGCGCTGACGAACTCGGCCAGCGTCGCCGCGTCGATCGACGGGCCGGGGGTCAACCGCCTGCCGAACAGCTCCACCGGCACATGCTCGGGCGTACCCGACCGGGCCGGGCCCTCGACAAGCTGATAGAGGTCCACCACCTCGGTCGCGCCGTACGCCCGGGCGAGACGCTCGACGAGCTTGACGTCGAACTCGGTCCACAGCGCCTCGTGCCACATCTGCTCGACGCCGGTGACGACGACGAGGTGGGCGGGCACGATCCGGCGGATCGCGTTGGCGACCGCCAGGTTGCGCATCGCCACTCGGATGTCCTGGTGGAACACCTCGACGACGAGGTACCGCTCCGACGACGCGGCGCCCACGTTCTTGCGCCAGTAGACAGCGGCGGAGTCGAGGAACGCCTCGAACTCCTTCTTGTCAGCCCCGAGCCACACCCGAAACCCGTCCTTCTCCCGATACGTGAGTCGGCGTCGGACGCTACGGCCACGGTACGCACGGGAGCCGAACGGACGGTGACCGGCCGGTGAAGAACCCCGATCCGGCGCGGCGGGCGCCGGGCGGGCGTGCGGGACGCCGTCGCTCAGTCGGACGACCCCGCCACGGCGAGCACCACACCGCTCACCGGCCGGGTCGGGATGCGGTGCAGCGGGATGTCCAGGTCCTGATCCGGGACCCGGTAGTCGAGGCGGGCCAGCCGGACGGCGAGCGCACCCAGCAGCGCGACGGTGATCTGTTCACCGGGGCATCGGTGGCCGGTGCGGGGGTCGCCGCCGCCCTGTGGGACCAGGTCGAACGGGCCGATCTCCCGGTGGACGAAGCGGTCCGGGTCGAACCGGTACGGCTCCGGCCACAGTCGGGCGTCGTGGTTCTGGCCGTACAGGTCGAGCAGCACGATGGCGCCGCTCGGGATGTCGGTGCCCCGCCAGCTCAGGTCGGTCGCCGCGCGCCCGCCGACGAAGGGCGCGAACGGGTAGAAGCGGCGGACCTCGTGGGCGAACGCCTCGACGAAGGCGGGCTCCGCCGCGCGCAGCCGGTCCCGGTGCGCGGGCCACCGGTGCAGGGCGTGCCCGGCGAAGGCCACGAACCAGGTGATCGCCACCGTCGGCCGGATGATGTTGAGCAACTCCACCGCGGCGGTCTTCGGATCGAGCAGCCGCCCGTCGCTGTCCTCGTGCGCGGCCACCGCCGCCAGCGCCGAGCCCTCCGGCGCGGCGGCCTCGCCCCGGCGTACCCGGTCGACGAGATCGCCGAACCGGCGTTCGAGGCGTCCCCGGGAGCGACGGGCCCGCCAGTGCCGTGGCCCGGCGGTGGCGAAGCCGTCCACCTCGGCGACCAGGTTCGCGGCGAGTTCCGGCACGTCCCGGTCGTCCACCGGGGCCCCGGTCCAGTCGCAGACCGCGCGGGTCAACACCTCGGCGGTCTCCGTGAACAGCACCACCCGCCGACCCGCCCAGGACCGCGCGGCCTCGTCCCAGGCCACCTCGGTCCGGGTCACCAGCCCGTCGAAGCCGCCGCTCATCAGCAGCGAGGTGAACATCGCCTTACGCACCCGGTGCGGCTCACCGTCGAGGGTGTGCACCGCCCCCTTGCCGAACAGCGTGCCGCGGATCGGTTCCGGGATCGCCCCGTGCCGCCGGATGTGGCGCTCGTCGTAGAAGAAACGGGCCGCGTCGGGGCCGTGTAGCGCCACGGCGGTCTGGCCCAGCAGACGGGTACGCACCACGTCCGTCTGATCCGCACGCAGGCGGTTCGGCAGCCACCCGTAGCCCTGGATCGCGAGTGTCAGGGTGTCGTCCACCCGATGCAGCAGGTCAGTCGGCATACCGGTGGTCCTGCCCGTTCACCCGACGGTCAAACCGGCCCCGCCGGACACGAACGGGGCGGGGCATGCGCGCCGAGCCCACCGTCGGCGGTGGTGGCGGGGTGGCGCAGCGGTTGCGGGAACCCGGTAAGTAAGTGTTTACTTATGCGATGGGTCGTCGGGACGAGATCATCGACGTGGCGCTGCGTCTCTTCGCCGAGCAGGGCTACCGGGCGACCACGATCACGCAGATCGAGGCCGCCGCCGGGCTGTCTCCCGGCGCGGGCGGGCTCTACCGCCACGTCGGGTCGAAACGCGAACTGCTCGTGGCCGCCTTCGACCGGGTCCTGCACAGTCGCCGTGCCGCACAGGCCCAACCCGGGATCGCCGACCTCACCGCCCCGCGCACCGCGATCGCGGTCGCCGGCCGGGCGGTGCTCGCCACCGTCGAGGCGGACCGGGACCTCTACCGACTCGTCCTACGCGGCGGCGGCGACCTGCCGGTCGACCTCACCGACGTCTACCAGCGGCTGTTCCAACCGGGCTTCGACGAGGTCGCCGCCTGGCTGGCGCAGCTCGCCGGAGACCGTCCCCGGTTCGACGCGGAAGCCGTCGCCGCCGTGAGTCTGTCGTCGCTGTTCTATTTCGCGATCAGCGAGTTCACCTACGGCTGCCCGCCGGGACACGTCGCGCGGGACCGCTTCCTCGCGGCGTGGGCCGAGGGGCTGCTCGCCCAACTCGGAGCGTGACATGAGGACCGTCTTCAGCGGCGGCACGATCCGCACCATGGACCCCGCCCACCCGGTCGTCGAGGCGGTGGCGATCGACGGCGAGGTGATTCTCTCGGCCGGGGACGCGGTGACCGTACGCGCCGCCGCCGGTCCCGGCGCGCCCGTGCACGACCTCGCCGGCCGGACCCTGCTACCCGGCTTCGTCGACCCGCACCACCACCTCTATCTGGTGGCCGCTGACGAGCACACCCGGGCCTTCGACGCGCATCCCGCGACACTGCGCGAGCTGCTCGACCGGATCGCCGCCGTCGTCCGTGCCGACCACGGCACCGGCTGGCTGCGCCTGCACGGGGTACGCCCGCTGCACCTGGCCGAGGGTCGCCTGCCGACCGCCTCCGAACTGGACACCGCCTGCCCGGACCGGCCGTTGCACCTGTTCTCGGTCACCTATCACGAGTCCACGGTCAACTCCGCCGGCCTGGCCGCCCTCGGGTACGGCAGCGCCACCCCCGACCCGGGCGGCGGCCACCTGGAACGGGACCGCCGTGGACGCCCCACCGGCGTCCTCGTCGAACAGGCCAGCTTCGTCGCCGAGTCGCTGACCCGCCGCGCCACCGGCGACGACGACGCCTGGGTGGATCGCGCCGTCGCGCACAGCCGGATCCTGGCCCGGCACGGCATCACCCGCATCGGCGACCTCGCGGTGCCGCCGGAGGGCGCCGCCCGGTACGCCCGCGCCGCGCCCGAGTTGGCGGTGACCGTGCACCGCTGGCATGTCGGCGCGGCCGAGATCGGTGACCCCACCCTGCCCGACCTCGACCCGGATCGGGATCACGGACATCCCCGTACCCCGCTCGGTGGCTTCAAGCTCCTCGTCGACGGCGGCGAGCGGTGCGACCTGTGCCTCACGGGTGGACAGATGCTCCGTTCGGTCGCCGGCATGCCCCGGGCGCTGCTGCGGCACGGGCGCCGGGCCCTGGCCCTGTCCCGGCGTGGTGGCACCCCGACCCGCCGCCCGGACGGCCGCTGGCACAACGGCCTTCGCGTGCTGGATCGTGACCGGCTGACCACCGCTGTCCGGGCGGCGGTCGACCGTGGCCTGCCGCCGGCCCTGCACGCGGTCGGAAACGGTGCCCTCGCCGACGCCCTCGCCGCCGTCGACGGGCTCGACACCCCGATCCGGATCGAGCACGCGATGGTCTGCGATCCGGCCACCGCGCGTCGGCTCGCCGACGCGGGCGTGCACGTGGTCACGCAGCCGTCCTTCCTGCACGACCTCGGCGCGGAGCTGACGGTGCTCCCGTTGCCCGCACCGTTGCGGCTCGTCCCGCTGCGCACGTTGCGCGACGCCGGAGCGTCGGTGGCGGCCAGCACCGACTATCCGGCCGGCACGCTCTTGCCTCTGGTCGGCATCCAGGCCGCGGTCACCCGACGCGTGGCGGGCGGCGACATCGTCCACCCGGACGAGGGTCTCACCGTCACCGAAGCCCTGGCGGCCTACACCCGGGACGCCGCCGTGGCGCTGGGGCTGGCCGGCCGGGCCGGTGTGCTGCGCCCCGGGGCCGCCGCCGACCTGGTCGAACTGGACCAGGACCCGGTGCACGCCGACCCCGACCATCTCGGCGACATCGCCGTCACCGGCACCTGGTGCGCCGGCCGCCGGACCGCCTGAGCCGCCCTCGTCCCGAGACGGTCAGGTCGACGCGACGACGGTGGTCCACGCTCCGGGACCGGAACGTGGACCACCGTCGGGTCAGCGATCGCGTCGAAGATCAGAACTCACATTGCTGCGGGAACTTGGCGCAGGTGGAGATCGAGGCACCCCGCGCCGGGATGTCGCTCCACCGGTCGGCGTCGACATCGGCCAGCGAGCCGTCACTGATCGAGTCGACGATGGCCCAGAGCCCGTCGACGTTCTGCTTGATCAGGTAGCCGCTGCTCTTGTGGCCGATGCCGCCGCGCGACTCGAAGAACATCGCGTTGCTGCGCCAGTTGGCGTACTCGCCGCGCGGCCCGGGGCCGTCGAGCATCGCGGCCGAGGTGACGCCCTCCGGGATGTTGATGTACGGGTAGCGGGTCACGTTGACCACTCCGCTGCGACCCGCCGCGTCCGCGGCCACCACGCCCATCCGGCGTACGGTGTCCCACTGCTGCGGGGTGAGCATGCCGGGGTCGAGGGAGATGCCGACCGAGAACGTGGTCATCTCGTCGGTGTCGCCGACGACGTACGTGCCCTGGTGGTGCAGGTCGATGATGTGGTGTGGTTTGAAGTCGGCCCAGACGTACCAGAACGCCTGCGACTCGACGGCACGGTGCCGGGTGTAGTTGGCGAAGGTCTGCTCGGACAGCGGCGCCTGACCGAGACCGGCCCGGACCGCGTTGAGCCGGTCGAAGATCGGCCGGTCCACTCCCCAGTCGCGGTTGAGGTCGACGTTGTGGACGCTGTCCTGCCGCCGGTACGCCTCGGAACCGTCCGGGTTGTAGATCGGGACGACCGCGAAGCTGACCTGCTGCAACACCTCCCGCGCGTGCTTACCGCCGGAGACGAGCGTCTTCAGGAAGCCCAACGAGGCCTCGGCGCCGTACGGCTCGTTGCCGTGGATGCGGCCCTGGATCCAGATCCGGGTGCTGCCGGTGCCGATGAAGGCCACCTCCAGCGGGCGGCCCTGGCCACTGCGGCCGACCTCCTGCACCCGCAGGGCGCCCTTGCTGCGGGCCTGCAACGCACGCAGCTCGGCCGAGACCTCGGTGGCGCTGAGCATCGAGGAGCGGTTGACGGTCTCCTGGTTCGGCGGCACGAACGGCCCGTTCGCCTGGGCGGTTCCGGGTACGACGGCGGGGGCGAGCAGGAGCGCGGCGAGGAGGATGAGATGCCGGCGACGTGGTCTGGACACTGGTGACGTCCCTTCTCGGGTGACCGCGGGTAGCGCCCAGCAAGACGATCGTGTGCGACTCCGCGCGCCGGTGAGCGCCGCTGTGCTGGCTGGCTGCGACCTTCCCGGTCGGAAGGCTCCGCGGTGCGCTCATTCAACAAGGGGGCGTTTTCGCAGGTCAAGGGCGGTGGAGAAGTTCCGTCGTCTGTTCAGGATCGGGTGCTCGCGGCTCCGTCGAATGTCCTACGCGGCCCGCTCCGCCACCCGTCGCCGGGTACGCCGATGGCGGCCATCGCTCTGCGCGATGGCCGCCATCCTCCGACTCCGGCCCCGGCGTCGACCGGGGCCGGAGTCGACTCCTACAGGTTGGCGCAGTATCCGACGCTGTGGGTGCTGGCGCCGGGTTTCAGGGTGCGGTTCCAGTCCACACCGCTGATCCGGTAGCTGCCGTCGTCCTGGCGTTCCCGGGTGAAGTTCCACGCGGTGTAGATGTCGCCCTCCAGGTCGACGATCGCGGTCCAGGCCACCGGCTTGTCGCCGGTGTTGGTGGCGGTGACGGTGGCGCAGTAGCCCCCGCCGCTGTCGGAGTTCCACCGGGCCACCCGGGTGAGCGTGACCTCCACGGTGGAGCCCTCGACCAGCCGGCCGACGCCCCAACGGGCGGTGCTCTGGTAGCCGACACCCTCCTGCTCGGCCCAGTTGCGGATCGACGTGCGCGTACCACCGGAGGCGTCGTTGACCTGGAAGTCCAGGCCGTGGAACGTGTCGATGCCGCCGTACTCGAGCAGGCTGATCGCGGCCTCGACGGTGTAGCCCGTCGCGGTCCGCACGGCCGCGCTGGTCAACCGTCCCGCCTGGAACCCCTCGTCACCGGTGCCGAACGACACCACGTTGTCGGCGTTGATCCGGATCTGGGTGTCGTCGTAGCGGAAGGAGCCGTTCTTGGCGTTGCCCGCGTCGACGTAGATCTCGACCGAGTCCTGGGTCCACGGGTCCGACCCGGAGACGTCCACCTCCGGATCGGTCACCTCGGCCAGCACGTAGAGCGTCTGGTCCCGCCACAGCGTACGGACCTGCGCCACCGCCCCGTCGGTGCCGGAGACCTGCTTCGCCGTGGTCACCGTGCTCGCCTGCGCCCAGACGGTGTCCACCGTGCCGTCGACCACCGGCGCGCTCGGTGCCCGGCGCACCTCCAGGTACGACAACTCCTCCACCAGGGTCAGGGTGCCCACCGCACCCGGCGTGTTCCAGCCGGAGGTGGTGCCGTCGTCGGTGACCCGGACGTCGAGGGAGAGCGTGTCGCCCCGGGTCGCCTCGGTCAGCGGCAGGTGGGCGACCAGGTGGTAGCCGCCGTCCCGGGCCGCCGCCACCGCCGGTACGTCACCCGTGCCGTCCCGCCGGACCCGGTAGGTCTCCCCGTTCAGGACGAACTCGACCCGGTCGTCGGCGGAGACCGTGGCATCGGTGACCGTGACGTAGGCGGTGAGGTGGTCCGGTGCCCAGCGCAACTGGAACCGGGCCGCCTCCTCCACCGGGTGCAGCGGCAGCTTGCGCCAGGTCAGATCCGTCGGTGCGGCGGCCGTCAGGGGTACGTCCCCGGCGAAGACGGTGGCGGTGCGCAGCCGGGCGGGCAGCTCACCGTCGACCGCGCCGTAGTAGGCGGGCTTGGCGCGCAGGCTGTCGTCGAAGAGCAGCGGCGCGCCGTTGCCGGACCGCCACGAGCGACCGTCGGTCAACCCCCACACGGTGACGGCCAGCAGATCGTCGGTGTGCTCCCGGAAGATCCGGAACGCGTCCCGGTAGTAGTAGCCCTGCTCGATCAGGTTCGCCTGGGTGACCGGCGTGCCGGTGGTGACGTCGAGTTCCGTGACGGCCTGCGTCACCGGCAGGTCGGTGAACGCGTCCAGCGCCGCCTCCAGGCTGCTCACCGGCGTGGCCAGCGAGACGTGGAACTGGTGGCCCACGCCGTCGACCGGCACACCCCGGGCGATCAGCCGCTCCACCAGTGCCCGGTAGCGGGCCTGCTTGCCGCTCTGCTCGGTGTTGTAGTCGTTGATGAACAGGGTCACCGGGTCGGTGCCGTCGACCGCGTACACGTCGTTGAACGCCTCGTCGGCGTACTCGAACGTCAGGTCGATGAAGGACTCGCCGAGGATCCGGTACCACTCGCTGCGGCGCAGGCCGTCGGCGTACTCGCCGCTGTCGCTGACCACCTCGTTGACCGCGTCGAAGGCGTTCAGCGGGTTGGTGGCGGAGCCGAAGGCGCCGTACCGCTCACTCAGTGACCGGGCGACGGCGAAGATGTGCGTGCGCAGCCGCTCGCGCAGCACCTGCTGGTCGGCGGCGGACGTGCCCAGCGGCTGCCCGGCCGCGTCCTGGAAGAACCAGGCCGGCGTCTGGCTGTGCCAGACCAGCACGTGACCGTAGACCTTCAGGTCGTTGTCGCGGGCGAAGTCCATCAGGGTCAGCGCCTGGTCGTGCGGGCGGAAGGCGCCCTCGTCGTCGTACCAGGCCTCCGGCTTCATGTGGTTCTCCGCCGTGATCTGGTTGAAGTGCCGGGTCAGCAGTTGCGCGGCGGCACCCTCGGTCTCCCGGCCGTCGATCGCCACCCCGACCGGGAAGTCGGTGGTCTCGTGGATGCCGGTGAGGTCCTCCACCACCGGCGGCTCGGGCACCCGGACGACGATGTCGTCGGCGAGGAAGTCACTGGTGTTGCCGGGCACGTCCGCGCCCTGCCAGCGGGTCTCGACGTAGAGGTACGCGCTCTCCGCCGCCGGCACCGTGAAGCGGGCCGTCACCTGCGTCCACCCGGTGTTGGTGACGGTGGTGAACTGGGCGAGGGTGGCGAACGACTGGCTGCCGCCGCTGGTGCTGGCCAGGCTGAGCCAGACCTCGTCGGTCGGCTGGCCCTCGGCGAAGCGCAGCCAGGCGCTGAACTCGTACGTCACACCCGGCTCGACGAGCCCGGTCACGTCCCGGCCGAGCCCGGCGCCCTGGTTGACCCGGTCGCTGACCAGCGCCGCGGCCTCCCCGCCGTGTGCGACGTCGGTCAGCGTGACGCTCGGCGCCCCCGGCCCGCCGTCGCGTGGGCCCCAACCGTCCAACCCGTCCTCGAAGTCGGTGTCGACGACCACCGTGCCCGGCGCCGGTCCGGTGCCGCCGTCCGGCGCGGTGACCAGTACGTCGTCGAGCAGGAACGGGGTGGTTCCCTCCGCCTCGACGTAGAGGGTGGCCGCGCTGAGCCCGGTGGGCAGCGTGTAGTCGCCGCCGATCCGCACCCACTCGTCCGCACCCGCGGACACGCTGTCGCCGATCCAGGTGTACGTGTTGTCGCCGCCGTCGGCCGGCGTCGACTCGACGGTGAAGTGCACACCGGCGGTGCCCTCGGTGCCGGCCGGGAGCTTCACCCAGGCGCTGACCGAGTAGCGGGTACCGGGGGTGAACAGGGCCGTCGCGCTGGTCGCCGGGCCCTGCCAGTTCGCCGTCCGGCCGGTGATCGAGAGGCTGTTGTCGCTGTCGTGGCCCTCCGGCGCGATAGCGAGGGTCACATCGCCCCGAGCCCCCCACGGCGCGTACGAGCCGGACTCGAAGTCGGAGGAGAGGACGGTCTGCGCGGCGGCGGCCGGACCGGGTGCGACGGCGACCGCCGCGACGAGTGTGGTGGTGCAGAGGACGGCGAGAAGTCGCGATCGCTGTCGCGATCGGCGAGCGGATTTCCAGAAGCGCATCGGTGTTCCCTTTACGCGATCGGGGCTGGTGGCGGGGTGATTCACCGGAGGCGTACCGGACGCATCCAAGCGCGTGCATGTTATGTCGGACCGAATGTCGTGACCAGAACTTCCGGAAAGTTTCGGAAAATGGATCGGTAACGATCGGCCTGACGGAGGTTGACAGCGATGTGTAAGGAAGGGTCCCCTGCTATGCACCAGGCGATAGCAGGGGACCCTTCCTTACCTCGGAACTGACGGGAACGGTCGCCGCGTCAGGCGGTACGGGTCACAGCCCGGCCGCCGCGTCGTACCGGCGCCGCAGGTCGGCCATCTCCCCGGGCTCCAGCGACTCCTTCTGCGCCAGGTCGGCGTACTTCGCCGGGAACATCTGCCGCAGCCGGTCGATGAAGAAGACGTCCTCGGT
This sequence comes from Verrucosispora sp. SN26_14.1, assembly GCF_004307965.1. Taxonomy (NCBI): domain Bacteria; kingdom Bacillati; phylum Actinomycetota; class Actinomycetes; order Micromonosporales; family Micromonosporaceae; genus Micromonospora; species Verrucosispora sp. SN26_14.1. Next base: position 12,944 of record NZ_SISL01000116.1, read on the forward strand.
CGCCTCGACCACCTGGATGCCCGGCGGGTTGGTGGAGCGGTCCATGATGACCGGACCGGCCAGCTTGACCGCCCAGTCCCAGGTGCGCTTCTGCTCGGCCACCCCGCAGAGGTGGAAGCCGTAGACCGTCCGGACGTCGGCGATCGAGGTCACCTCGGCCGGCTCGAAGCCGTAGACGTGGACCCCGCAGACCACCTCCGGCGGCGTCTCCTGCCCGTCGGCCGCCTGCTGGGGCGTATGGCCGGCGTGGTTGTGCTGCCCCGGGTCCGCCTGTTCGAGCGTGGCGCGCATCCAGGTCATGAGCTGCCCGCGCAGGTCCGTCGGCTTCGTGTCCGTCTCGGCCGCGCTGACCAGCGCCACTGCGGTCACCGAGACCGTCAGCACGATCACCGCCACCCACACGAAGCGGTTCCGGTACCACCCCGCCACACTCTGTCGGGAAATCATGACTGCTTCTCACCTCGTCGCCGGTTCTGCTGCGTCGGCAGATCACGTCGGACACCCCCGGCACGTCCGCGCCGCAGCCGCGTCGCTGACGAGAACCGGAGGACACACGTACGGCGGGGACACCTGCCCGGAAATGTGCCCGTCGTCGTGGTGATGGCCTGGCGATGCGGCGCGCGACCGTCTGCCGATGCGGCGCGCTGCCGGCATAGCACTGCTCCCGTGCTGGCCGTTCCCAGCGCGTTTGCCCCCGCGCTGCGGCGATATGAGCCATTCCAGCATGCGCGGACCAGGTCCGGCAACATCGACCGTCGCCGAGGTGGCTATTCCGTCCCGTGGGCCATCGCGAGGTCGTGAAGAGCGTCGACCACCGGCTGACCGTGCGGTGGATCTCCCGATCGACTCATCCGGCGTGCTCCCGCGGGTCCGGCCGGCCGACGGCCAGCGCCAGGAACGGCCGGGCGGTCAGGTCGTACCCACCGGCGACGCCGGACGGCGCGGCCGGATGCGGATTCCGGAACAGGCATCCGCCGAAACCCCGCCGCACCGCCAGCAGGTGGGCGGCGTGCAGGCTGGCGCCGGAACGCAGCAACAGGGTGAGGTGGACGTCGACGCCCTGCCCGGTCGGCGCGGTGCCCAGATCCCACACCGGCGCCAGCACGCACGGCGCCGTGGCGAACGGGCCCGAGGCCAGCCCGGCCATCGCCTCGGCCGCCGGTAGCCCGGCCGCGTCGATCAGCTCGCCGTCGCGGTACTCGTGGACGCCCGGGGTGGTGCCGGTGACCGCGCGGACGAACACCAACCAGCGGGCCGCGTCGGTGTCCTCCGGTGCGACCGGCTGCGCGGCGTCGACGGCGGCCTGACAGACCCGCAGCACGTCGGCGCGGGGCAGCGGGTCGGCGAGGTACCGCCGCACCGGCCGCCGAGTCCGCAGGAGAGGGTCCACGTTCTCACCGGAGAGCCGGGACACCGGGATCGGTAGCCGTGGCAGGGGGCGACCGGCCAGCGGCGTTCGTCGCCGGGCCGGGTGAACCAGGCCCGTGGCCCGGTCGCCCGACGAGTTGTGCCGGGGCGGCGGGTTCTCACTCATCGACACCTCCGGAGGAGATCAGAACGCCGGTGGCCGTTTCGTCCCGACCGGCCCGGCCGCCGGTGGGCCGGCCCGCCCAGACCGTGGTGGGCGTGGCGGTCCGGACCGTCGGCGGT
>NZ_SISL01000117.1:0-14547 GCF_004307965.1 Verrucosispora sp. SN26_14.1
TGATGTGTATTAGAGACAGCCCTGGTCGAGGCTGCCGGTGACGGCGTCACGGCGGCCCGGCAGAACCTGCGCGACCTGCCCCGGGTCGAGGTGGTGGCGGCCCGGGTGGAGACCGCGCTGGCCCGCCGTCGGATCACCGGACCGGTCGACGTGGTGGTGCTCGACCCGCCCCGGGCGGGCGCCGGTGCCAGGGTGGTGCGCGACGTGGTCGCCGCCGGGCCGCGTGCCGTCGCCTACGTGGCCTGCGACCCGGCCGCGTTCGCCCGGGACCTGCGGGTCTTCACCGGGCTGGGCTGGCGGCTGGCGGAGCTGCGCGGGTACGACCTCTTCCCGATGACCCAGCACGTGGAGTTGGTGGGCCTGCTGGTCCCGGGCTAGGCGGGGTGCTGCCGCCACGCCCGCCTACGGGTGCGGGCCTGACCTGGCGGTCAGGGTGAGGGCCCGGTGACCCGGGCTGCGAGGTGTGCGAGGGCCGATAGACTCTGCGGTCATGAGTGTTGAAGAGGACACGGCCAACCAGGGCCGGCTGCTGGCCACGGTGCACGGTCCCCAGGACGTCAAGCGGATGTCCGCCAGCGAACTGGACATCCTCAGCGCGGAGATCCGTGACTTCCTGGTCGCCAAGGTGTCCCGCACCGGCGGTCACATCGGCCCCAACCTGGGCGTGGTCGAACTCACCCTCGCCATGCACCGGGTCTTCGACTCTCCCCGGGACCGGCTGCTGTTCGACACCGGTCACCAGGCGTACGTTCACAAGATCATTACCGGCCGCCAGGAGGGCTTCGACCAGCTGCGTCAGCGCGGCGGGCTCTCCGGCTACCCGAGCCGGGCCGAGAGCGACCACGACATCATCGAGAACTCGCACGCCTCCACCGCCCTGTCGTACGCCGACGGGCTGGCCAAGGCGTACGCGCTGCGGGGCGAGGCGCGCAGCGTGGTCGCCGTGGTCGGCGACGGCGCGCTGACCGGCGGCATGTGCTGGGAGGCGCTGAACAACATCGCCGCCACCGGCAACCCGCTGGTGATCGTGGTCAACGACAACGGGCGCTCGTACGCACCGACCATCGGCGGCCTCGCCGACCACCTCTCGACGCTGCGGCTGAACCCGGGCTACGAGAAGGTCCTCGACACCGTCAAGGACGCCCTCGGCTCGACCCCGCTGGTCGGCAGGCCGATGTACGAGGTGCTGCACGCGGTCAAGAAGGGCATCAAGGACGCCGTCGCGCCGCAGGCGATGTTCGAGGACCTCGGCATCAAGTACGTCGGCCCGGTCGACGGGCACGACGTGGCCGCCGTCGAGTCCGCGCTGCGCGCGGCGAAGAACTTCGGCGGTCCGGTGATCGTGCACGCGGTCACCCGCAAGGGCTACGGCTACCGCCCGGCCGAGGAGGACGAGGCCGACTGCTTCCACGGCCCGGGCGCCTTCGACATCGCCACCGGCAAGGCCACCGCCGCGCCGTCGGTGAAGTGGACGAACGTGTTCGGCGACGAGCTGGTCGCGATCGCCGACGAGCGGCCCGACGTGGTGGGCATCACCGCCGCGATGGCCGAGCCCACCGGCATCGCGAAGCTGGCCCGCAAGTACCCCGAGCGCACCTACGACGTGGGCATCGCCGAGCAGCACGCGGTCACCTCGGCGGCCGGTCTGGCGCTCGGCGGGCTGCACCCGGTCGTGGGGGTCTACGCGACCTTCCTCAACCGGGCCTTCGACCAGGTCCTGCTGGACGTGGCGATGCACAAGCTGCCGGTCACCTTCGTGCTGGACCGGGCCGGCATCACCGGGCCGGACGGGCCGAGCCACTACGGCATCTGGGACATGTCGGTCTTCGGGGTGGTGCCGGGCCTGCGGATGGCGGCCCCCCGGGACGCCGCCACGCTGCGCGAGGAGCTGCGCGAGGCGGTCGCCGTCGACGACGGCCCGACCGTGCTGCGCTACCCGACCGGTGCCGTCGCCGCCGACCTGCCCGCGATCCGTCGGATCGGCACGGTCGACGTACTGGCCGAGTCGGCGCGTACCGACGTGCTGCTGGTCGCGGTGGGTGCCTTCGGCCAACTCGGTATGGAGGTCGCCACCCGCGTCGCCGAGCAGGGCTACGGGGTCACCGTGGTCGACCCGCGCTGGGTGCGTCCCGTCCCGGCCGAGCTGGTGGAGCTGGCCGCCGGGCACCGCCTGGTGGTCACCGTCGAGGACGGCGTCCGGCAGGGCGGCGTCGGCGACGCGCTGGCCCAGGCCATGCGGGATGCGGGCGTCCACGTGCCACTGCGCGACCTGGGCGTACCGGCCGAGTGGCACCCGCACGGCACCCGCGCGCAGATCCTGGCCGACCTCGGCCTGACCGCGCAGGACGTGGCGCGTGACGTCACCGGCTGGATCTCCCGCCTGGAGACCACCCCGGTCGATCCGACCCGGCTGACCTCCGAGAACACCCCCACCCCGTCCGCCAACTGACCCTGCCCGACGTCCCAGCGGGAATGCCGTGGGCTGCCCACCCGCACGCCGTCGTCGTCGGCGCGCGGGTGGCGCCTGGCCCCGCCGATCATGGAGCCGTGGTCGGCGCAGCGTCGATCATGGAGTTCGGGCAGTGCTTTTGGCTTTCTATGCCCTTTTTGTGACTGCCGTCGCTCCATGATCGGCGGGGCGTCGCACGGTGTGGGCGGCCGAGGCGGGGCGAGCGTGCGGGGCGCGGGGTGGCGCGTGTGGCGTGGCCTGTGGGGGTCAGCGGCGGTGGCCGGCGGAGCGGTAGTGCGTCTTGTCGTCGGCGGCGAGGCTGAAGGTCTCGCTGCGCTCCGGCAGCGGCGCCACCACCAGGCCGGGGCGGTCGAGCAGACGGGTCGTGTCCGGCGGCACCGACAGCGTGGTGTCCTTGGTGGCGCGCCAGCTCAGTACGACCAGTGGCTGACCCGGCACCGGCAGTTCGTAGACCTGCAACGGGTTGGTCCGGTCGGCGGGGGAGAGCACCGTCTGGCCGCCGTCCGCAGGCCGGTAGACCAGCGCGGTCATCGTGCCGTCCGCGGTCTCCCAGGTGAGCTGCTCCAGCTCCGCCGGTTCGCCGCCGCCGAGGGCCAGCTCGCCGAGGGTACGCACGGCGACCTTCGCCTTGGGCCACGACGCCGGCACCGAATCCGGGGTGTCCCGGTCGCCCACCCGCCGGGTCACGCTGCCGAACGGACCGTCCTCGTCGGCCAGCGCACAGGTGTCCAGCTCGGCCAGGGCCCGCCGGCCCGAGCCGCTGTCGTCACGGACCAGCGGGTACCGGGGATTCGCGGTGCCGGTGCCGAGGTCCAGCAGCCGGTCGGTGGCACGCCCCCGGGGCAGCGACTCGGTGGAGCGCAGCGTGGCGGTCACCGGCACGGCCTCGCACTGCGGGACCTCCACCGGGTCGGTCAGGCCGTCGGTGGCCGGTACCGGACGGCCGTCCGGGCCGACCAGCCGCCGCACCCGCTCCGAGGTGAGGTAACGCCGCCCCTCGGCGGTCTGCACCGGCAGCACGTCGGAGTAGACGAGATAGCCCGGGTCGGTGTACTCGGTGGCCTGACTGACCTCGTACCCGCCGTCGCCGCCGCGGAGCTGGAGCAGCCAGGACGCGGCCTGGCCGGGCACCGACGCGGCCACCAGGACCAGCGGGACACCCTCCACCTCGCCGGAGAAGAGGATGCCGGAGGAGGGTACGTGCACACGGTCGTCGACCGGTGAACGCCACTCACGGACCGCCTCGGTCACCGCGGCGGTGGTCGCCGCGTCCCCGGCCAGCGAGCCCCGTGGCGGCCACACGGTCAACGACCCGTCCATGCTGTCGTAGCCGACCCGGAGGTCCTGCGGCCGACGCTCGGCGACCGGGCCGCAGGCGGTGACGGCGACCAGCAGGCTGGACAGGCCGGTGGCCGCCACGCCGCGCCAGCGGGCTGAAGCCACCTGTCACGCCCCCGATCACATCGGCCGTCGTTTCGGAGGGCAATAGTACGAGACGCCCGGTCGTCGGCTCGCGCCGCCTCACGCTGCGTCGCCCGGACGGCACACTAGCCACAGGGGACGCCGCGTCGACTTGGGAGCTATTTCCCCACTCGGGTAGACTCCGCCGACTGTGACGCCTGCTGAGACCCGCGCCGCATCGCCGCCGAAACCCGACGTCGTGGCAGGCTCGCCGTCCGAACCCGTCACGCTGGGTGAGGGTACGCGCGACTCCGCGCTGCCGGACGACACCACGGACGCCCCCGTGGGCACCACGACATCAACCGTCGACGCGGCACCTGCCGACCCGGCGGTGCCCGACGCGGCGCCCACTGTGGAGACCGACACGACCACGCCGGAGCCCGAGGCGCCGACCGAGGCGGTGGACCCGCCGACGGGTGCCGTGGCGGCCGGCTCGGCCCCGTCGCGCTGGCGACGGTTCCGCTGGACGCGTCGGCGGCAGGACCTGGCCGTCTTCGGCGGCTTCCTGCTCACCGCGATCTGGGTGACCAGCCAGATCTGGATGGACCCGGCCGGTCGGGTGGCCTCGCTCTACAGCAGCGACCCGGCGCAGGTGCAGTTCTTCCTCGCCCACTCGGTGCGGGTGGTGCTGCACGGGGAGTTCCCGTTCTTCACCGAGCAGTTCAACTATCCGGACGGCGTGAACCTGATGGCCAACACGGCCATCCTGGCGCTGGGCATCCCGATGGTGCCGGTGACCCTGCTGTTCGGGCCCGCCGTCACCTTCGTGCTGCTGGTCACGCTCGCCCTCGCCGGCACCGCCTCGGCCTGGTACTACGTGCTGTCCCGGCACGTGGTCAGCTACCCGCTGGCCGCGATCGTCGGCGGCTGGCTCTGTGGGTTCTCCCCCGCGATGCTGTCGCACGCCAGTTGGCATCCGAACATCATCAGCCAGTTCCTGCTGCCGTTCATCGTGTGGCGGGTCATGGTCATCACCCGCTCCACCCGGCCGTACCGGGACGGTGCGCTGCTGGCCCTGCTGGTCACCGTGCAGGCGTTCATCAACGAGGAGATCCTGCTCTTCACCGCGATGGGCTGCGGCATCTTCCTGATCGCGATGGTCGTCCAACGTCCCGGCCTCTGGTCGGCGGCCTGGCGCCCGCTGGGCAAGGCGGTGGCCACCTGCACGGTGATCGCGGGCGCACTGCTGGCGTACCCGCTCTACATCCAGTTCGCCGGGCCGATGGCGTACCACGGGCTCAGCGACGCGGTCCGCGACTACGGCAACGACATCGCCGCGTACTTCGCGCCGGGCTCGCCGACCATCGGCGGCAACCAGCGCGCCAACGTGAACCTGGCCCCGAACTACTCGGAGGAGAACGCCTTCTTCGGGTGGAGTCTGGCCCTGATCGCGGTCGGCATCGTGCTCTGGCTGCGCCGGGAGCTGCTGGTCCGCGCGTTGGCGGCGACCGCCGGGTTCTACGTCATCCTCTCCCTCGGTGAGCGCATCACCTGGTGGGACCGGGAGCTGATGGTCGGCCCGTGGGAGTGGCTGGTCCGGCTGCCGCTGCTCGACGCGGTGGTGCCGACCCGGTTCGGCATGATCGTCAGCGTGGTGGTGGCGATCCTGCTGGCGCTCGCCATCGAGCGCAGCCGCGACCTGGACCTGGACCGGCAGGTGGTGCGTACGCTGACCGTGGCCGGTCTGGTGCTCGCCCTGCTGCCGATCGCCCCGATGCCGCTGCCGATGACCTCCCGACCGCCGGTGCCGGACTTCATCACCTCGGACCGCTGGCGCGCCTACGTCGGGCCGGACCAGACGCTGGTCCCCATCCCGGTGCCGAGCATGGGCAACACCCACGGGATGCGCTGGGCCGCCTCGACGAATCTCGACTTCAAGATGCCCGGCGGCTACTTCCTGGCCCCGCGCAACGCCACCACCGGTGACCCGGGCCGCTTCAACGGGCGGCCCAGCGGCGTCGGCAAGCTGCTGGAGGAGGTCGCCACGACCGGCCGTACGCCGGAACTGGACGACCGTCAGCGGCGGCGCTCCCTGGACGAGCTGCGGCACTGGAAGGCGGCCGTGCTGGTGCTGCCGCTGCGCCAGCCGCACTCCGAGCCGCTGCGGCAGACCGTCGAGCAGTTGGTCGGCCCGGCCCGGCAGGAGCTGGACGTCTGGGTGTGGGACGTACGGCCGTTGACCGCTCCGACGGGCTGATGGTCGTCGGCACGGCCGACCGTACCGCCGAGGTGGCGTCGCGCCGGTGGCTGCCGGCGCGTACCCCGGACGTGGCGGTGCCGGTCGGCTACCTCGCGCTGGCGGTGTGGCTGACCCACCGCCAGTGGGGTCGCCCGGACCGGCTGTTCCACCAGGCCGGTGACCAGATCCTCTTCGAGTGGATGCTGGCCCGCGCGGCCCGTGCCGTGGCCGGGCTGGAGAACCCGCTGTGGAGCGACGCGTTGAACGCGCCCGGCGGGGTGAACCTGATGGCGAACACCTCGGTGCTCGGCCTCGGCGTTCCGCTGGCCCCGGTCACGCTGCTGCTCGGGTCGCAGGCCGCCTTCGTCGTCGCGGTGGTGCTCTGCCTCGCCGGCACCGCGACCGCCTGGTACGTGCTGCTGCGCCGCCGCCTGGTCGACTCCTGGCCGGCCGCCGCCGTCGGGGGCCTGGTCTGCGGTTTCGCGCCCGGGATGATCGCCCAGGCCGGTACGCACCTGCACATGGCCGCCCAGTTCCTGGTGCCGCTGATCTTGGCGCTGGTGTTCCGCCCCGAGCCGGGCGGCCGGGTGTGGCGGCACGGGGTGCTGCTCGGGCTGGTCGTGACGTACCAGGTCTTCCTCGGTGAGGAGGTGCTGCTCTTCGTGGCGCTGGCCGCCGGCGTGCTCGTCGGCGCGTACGCGATCGCCGACCCGTCGGCCGCCCGTCGGCTCGCCCCGTCGACGGCCGGGCGGATCGGGGTCGGCGCGCTGGTGGCGGGGGTGCTGCTGGCGTACCCGCTGTGGTTCCAGTTCTTCGGGCCGGGCCACTACCGGGGGATGCCGTTCCACGCGTACAGCTACCAGTTGGACGCGGCGTCGTTCACCCGGTTCGCCCGGCAGACGCTGTTCGGCGTGGACCGTCCGCCCGGCCTGCTGGCGCCCAACCCGACCGAGGAGAACTCGTTCTTCGGCGTCGGGCTGCTCCTGCTGGCCGTGGTCGTCGCGGTCTGGCTCCGGCGCCGACCACTGGTCCGCGCGCTGGCCGCCTGTGGGCTGGTGTTCGCCCTGCTCTCCCTCGGTCCCCGGGTACGCCTCGACGGGCGCGCCACCGACCTGCCCGGGCCGTACCGGCTGATCGCCGAACTGCCGTTGCTCGACCATGTGGTGCCGGCCCGGTTCGCGCTGGTCTGCATCCCGGTGCTGGGCGTCCTGATCGCGCTCGGAGTGGACCGCTGGGTGCGGCGGACAGCCGTCGACACCGCGCCCGCCGGGCCCCGACGGCGTGCGACGGTCCGCCTTGTCGGAGTCGTCGCGCTGGCCGTCGCGCTGCTGCCGCTGGTGCCGACGCCGATCCGTACCGTGTCGAGCCGGCCGGTGCCGGCGTTCGTCGCCGACGGCACCTGGCGGACGTACGTGCCGGCGGGCCGCACGCTGGTGCCGGTGCCCATCCCGAGCAACGTGCACGGACTGTCCACGTTGCGCTGGAGCGCGTTGACCCAGCACGAGTTCCCGATCCCGGCGGGCTACTTCATCGGCCCCAACCTCGACGGCGAGGGTGTCTTCGGCGCACCGAACCGGCCCACCAGCACCCTCGTCTACCGCTCCATGGACGCCGGTGAGGTGCCCGAGCTGACCGACGAGAACCGTCAGCAGGCGGTCGAGGACCTGCGCTTCTGGCGGGCCTCGGTGGTGGTGCTCGGTGCCCACCCCCGGGAGGCCGTGCTGCGGGACCTGCTGACCGGCCTGCTCGGTGAGCCGCAGCGGGTGGACGACGTCTGGCTCTGGGACGTCCGCGACCGCGTCTGACGCCCGCTCCGGGTTGTAAGGAGGGGTCCCCTGCTATACACGAGGCGTTAGCAGGGGACCCCTCCTTACACCTCAGGCGCAGCGGGCAGCGGCTCGGATACGTGCGCGGTGACGATGCGCCAGCCGACGGGCAGGCGTACCCAGGTCTGGGTCTGTCGGCCGGTGGCGGCCGTGCCGACGTAGCCGAACCGGGTGGTGACGACCGCGAGGTCGAGGCCGAAGGTGGTGATCACCGGGTCGACCAGCCGGCGACCCGGTGGCAACGGCGGCTGCGCGGCCCGCCATTTCCGCTGTTCCTCAAGGCCGTACTGGTGGTCGGCGAGGCCGAAGCGCACCGTCCGGTCGGAGTCCCAGAAGTAGCCGCAGATCCGCTCCGCGTCCCCGTCGACCAGGGCCTGCTCGTAGCCGGCGAAGGCGGTCGTTACCTCGGCCACCACGTCGGCGCGGTCGATCTCCATCGGGTTCGTCCTCTCCAGTCGGGACCGGCAGCGGGCGGCGGAGTGTCCCCGGTCGGGCGGCGGGACCTGCCGCCCGACCGGGGACACCGCCTCAGCCACTCACCGCCGCCTCGCGGGTGTCGTCGTCCGCCGGGGCGGCACCGGCCGGACGGCCCGGCGCGGTGACCGAGTCGGCGGGTACGTCCTCTGCGCGGGAAGGAGTGCCGCCGTGCGGGCGGTCCAGCTCGGCCTCCTCCGGCGCGGGCACCCGGGGCGGGTGCGACCCGAGCGCGACGATCCCGCAGATCACCGCCACGAAGAGGTAGCCGAGGGCCACCTGCCCGTTGGCGTTCCACCGGACCTCCTCGCCATGGATCAGACCGATGAAGGCGAGCACCGCGCCCGACGCGGCGAACACGGCCGCGTGCACGAAGCGTTTGTCGATGATGAACGCCACGATCGCGCCGAGCACCAGACCGGCGAGGATGGCCCCTTCACCGAGTATCCGCAGCCCGTCGTAGACCACCCCGGCACCGGCGAGCGCCTCGTCGCCGACCTCGGCAGCGGTGGTGCCGGCCGCCGCCAGCACGTTGTTCATCTGCCCGGTCGCCCACGCCGCGATGTTGGGGATCAGCGCCGCCACGACCGCCGCCGCGTGGGCCCGAGGCGTGGCCTGGAACGCCTGCGCGCCGATCAGCAGTCCGATATAGAGCAGGATCGGCACGATCGCCGCGGTCGGGAAGATCGCACCGAGCAGGGAGAACATCCCGAGGAAGCAGAGCAGCGCGATGACCACCCCGGTCGCCATCGAGTAGCCGGTCCGGCCTCCGGCGGCCTTCCAGCCGGGATGCCCGACGTACACGGCGGGCGGAAAGGGTGAACCGAGGGCCGCACCGACCACCGCCCCGGCGCCGTCGGCGAGCAGGACACTGCGCAGGTTGTAGTTGTCCCCGGCGGTGGCGGCGCTCTCCACGTTGGTCATCGCCTCGGTGAAGTTGTAGACCCCGAGCGGGATCGCGGTAGCCAGCAGTGGCGCCATGTCGGACAGGCCACGTCCCAGCAGGTCGAGTTGGAACGTGGGGAGGGCGACGGCGATGTCGCGCGCCGCTGCTGTCACGTCCGGCACCGACATCGCCCCACCGAGCCAGCCGATCGCCGTACCCAGCAGCAGGGCGGCCAGCCCGATCGGGAAGTTGAACGGCAGTCTCACGTCGGTGAGCAGTCCGATCAGCAGCAGCGCGAGGACCGGCAGAGCGATCCAGGCCATCCGCCACATCTGCCCTGCCGGGTTCATCGAGATGAAGGTGATGCTGATGCCGGCCAGCGTGCCGAGCAACGCGGCGCGGGGGGTGTACCGGCGGATGTACGGCCCGACGAACGCACCGACCAGCACGATCACGCCGATGATGAACGCCCACGCCAGCCCGGCCGCCCAGGCCCGCGTCGGGTCACCGGTACTCAGGAAGATCGGCAGCATGATGACGAAGATGACGATGAACATGTGCGGCACGCTCGGCCCGTACGGCAGGGCGGTCACGTCGGCACGCCCCTCCCGTCGGGCCAGGCGGCGGGCCAGGTGGGTGTAGTAGATGTTGCCGGCGACCAGGGCGATGCCGAGGGCCGGCAGGATCGTGCCGAACACCTCCCGTTCGGGCAGGTTCACCACGAAGATGCAGAGCCCGGTCAGAGTGAGCACGTTGACCAGGACGTTGACGCCGAAGCCGAAGAACGCGTTGGTGTCACCGCGTACCCAGTACGGCAGACGTGGCGGGGATGTCGTGGTGGGTTGCATGGGCTGCTCCCGGTCAGGAGGAGGCGTACGACGAGGGGGTGGTGGGCAGCACGGCGAGTACGTCCGTCGAGTCGGCCACCCAGCCGAAGATGCCGCCCTGGGCGGCGATCATGTCGAGTCCGGCCCGGTGGAACTCCGGGAAGTAGGACCCGACGCAGTCGGCGAGCACGAGGCACTCGTACCCGCGGTCGTTCGCCTCCCGGACGGTGGTGTGCACGCACACCTCGGTGGTGACACCGGTGACCAGGAGACTGTCGATCTTCTGTTCGGCGAGCAACTCCCCCAGGCCGGTGGCGTGGAAGGCGCCCTTGCCGGGCTTGTCGACGACCGGCTCGCCGGGCAGCGGCGCCAGTTCGTCGACGATGTCGTGGCCGTACTCGCCCCGGATCAGGATCCGGCCGTTGGGCCCGGGGTCGCCGATGCGCATGCGGGGGGCACCCCGCTGGAGCTTGGCCGGTGGGCAGTCGGAGAGGTCCGGCAGGTGGCCTTCGCGGGTGTGCACGACGGTCATGCCGGCGGCACGGGCGGCGGCCAGCAGCGCGCCCAGCGGCGCGATGGTGCGCCGCAGCCGGCTGACGTCGTTACCCAGGCTCTCGCCGAAACCGCCCGGTTCCAGGAAGTCGCGCTGCATGTCGATGACGAGCAGCGCCGTGGTCGTGAGGTCGAAGGTGTACGGGAAGGGTCGCGCGGCGGCGATGGTCGGCATTGGTCCACCTCACCCGGTCGTGGCGGCGATGACGTCGTCGGAGGTGGCCACGCAGCCGAAGACGCCGCCCTGCATGGTCACCATGTGCAGGGCGGCCTCGTGATTGCCCTTGTCGGTGGCGCCGGTGCAGTCCGACAGGATCAGGCACTCGTAGCCCCGGTCGTTCGCCTCGCGCATCGTGGTGTGCACGCAGACGTCGGTGGTGATGCCGGTGAGGATCAGGTGGGTGATGCCCCGGGTACGCAGCACCAGGTCCAGGTTGGTCGCATAGAAGGCGCCTTTGCCCGGCTTGTCCACGACCACCTCGCCGGGGGCCGGGGCGACCTCGGGCACGATCTCCCATCCCGGTTCGCCCTTGACGAGGATCCGGCCGCAGGGCCCGGCTCCGCCGATCTCGGCGCCGATCCGGGCCGAGCGCCAGCGTTTGTTCGGCGGCAGGTCGGACAGGTCGGGGTCGTGTCCCTCACGGGTGTGCACAACCAGCATGCCGAGCGAACGGACGTGCGTCAGCAGCCGGGCGGTGGCCGGCAGGCCGGCCCGGGTGAGGCCGATGTCGTAGCCCATCGCGTCGACGTAGCCGCCCGGCCCGCAGAAGTCGGTCTGCCAGTCCACGCAGAGCAGTGCGGTACGCACGGTGTCGACCGTGCCGTCGTACGGCCACGGGTAGGGGTTCGCCGGTACCGGACCGATCGTTGCCATCGCTCCTCCTGTCCTGCTCAGGCGGCGTCGCCGCCGTTGACCGTCGGGCGGCGGTGTGAGGAGGGGTCCCCTGCTATGCACGAGGCGTTAGCAGGGGACCCCTCCTTACACGTCAACCGCCGGTACGCGCGCCACCCACCGGTGGCGCTGATGTCCTCGGCCTCCGGGCCGGCCGCGTACGCCTCGCAGAGGAACCCGAGCACGTGCCGCCCGTCGTGCAGCCGCACCCAGCCGAGCGAGAGCGGGGCCGGCACTCCGGCCAGGAATCCGCCCACTGCCGAGGTCGGCAGCGACCAGAGTTCGACTTCGATTCCGTGACCGTCGGGGGTGGCTGAGGCGACCCGGACCAGGCCGGGCAATCCTTCGCCGTCCGGGGTCGGCATCCGGAACAGCCGGTAGAGCGGTGCGGTGCGGGTGGTGCCGGCGAGGGTGGCCCCGAGGTCGGTCAGCTCGGTGTTGCGCGACTCCCCGCTCAGGTGCCGCCCGACCACGGCGATCAGCACCTCCCTGCGGCCTGTCGGTACCCCACCTCCCCGGATCGGCGGCGCGGCCCCGTTGCCCGACGTGCTCTCGGCCACCGGGTGCGCGTCGGCTCCGGCACAGGCGGCGGCGAGCCGGGCCAGTGTGGTGTCGCTGAAGGCCGGGCCGACCAGGGTCAGGCTGGCCGGTCGACCGTCGGCGGTGAATCCGTTCGGCACGGTCACCGCCGCCAGGTCGAGCAGGTTCGCGAACTGGGTGTACCGGCCGAGTACCGCGTTGCGTCCGATCGGGTCCTCGGCGACCTCGGCGAGCGTGAAGGTGGTGCCGACGGTCGGCACCACCAGCACGTCCATCTCCTGCCACCACCGGTCGACCTCGGCCCGCAACTCACGGAGCCGGTGTCGGCCCCGGAAGGCGTCGACGGCGTCGTAACGCCGCCCGGTCTCCAACACGGTCCGGGTGACCGGGAGGACCGACTCCGGATGCGTCCGCAGGAAGTCGTCCAGCCCGGCGAGCCGCTCGGCCACCCAGGGGCCCTGGTAGAGGAGGTCTCCGGCAGCCAGGAAGGGAGCCAGCGGCACCTGCCGCACGGTGTCGACCAGGTCCCGCAGGCGGTGCACGCCGGCCGCGAACCGGACCGCCTGCCCGGCATCGCCGAAGAACTCCAGGTCTGCGGTCCGGGGTACGCCGAGGCGGAGCGTCTCCGGTGCCCGGGAGGCCAGACTCGCGGCCGGCAGTGGACGTCCCCAGGGGTCGGCTGTGGTCACGGCGCGAGCGGCGTGCAGCACCTCCGTGGCGTCCGCGACGTCGGTGGCGAAGACCGAGACGCAGTCCAGCGAGCGGCAGGCCGGCACCACACCGGCGGTGCTGAGCAGTCCCCGGGTGGGTTTGAGGCCGACGATCCCGTTGAGCGCGGCGGGAACCCGGCCGGAGCCGGCGGTGTCCGTGCCGAGGGCGAAGGTGACCTGACCGGTGGCGACCGCGACCGCCGAGCCGGAACTGGACCCGCCGGAGACGAGGCCGCCACCGAACACGCTCTCGACGCTGCCGTACGGGGATCGCGAGCCGGTCAGGCCGGTGGCGAACTGGTCGAGGTTGGTCTTGCCGACCAGCAGGGCACCGGCGTCGAGGAGCCGGCGTACCACCGGTGCGTCCTCGGTGGCGCGGTACCCGAAGTCGGGGCAGCCGGCCGTGGTGACCATGCCGGCGACGTCGATGTTGTCCTTCACCGCGAACGGGATCCCGTACAGCGGCAGTGTCTGCGGGTCGGTGTCGGCCAGGACGGCGGCACGGGCCCGCAGGTCGTCGGGGGACACGGTGCTGATCCAGACCGGTTCACCGGCTCGACCGGCCAGTCCTTCGAGGACGGTCTCGGTCAGGTCGACGGGGGTGAGACGGTGCTCGCGGTACGCCGACCGCAATTCCGAGATCGATCCGATCCGCTCCGGCATACAGTCGATTGTCGACCGTTCTGTTTCGAGAGCCGACGCCGAACGTAACGACGGCATGACGCCGCTGCCGATCCGCTACCCCAGATACGACCGCGCTCCGTGCACCGAGAGAGCGGCGAGGACCACCTCCGGGTCTCCCCCGGCCACCGCCTCGAAGAGCCGCTCGTGCCGGTGCACACCGTCCAGGGGTTGCGCCTGCTCCGCCTCGCGGCGCAGGTTGATGGCCATGTAGAGCTGCAACTTCACCAGGATCGAGTCGTACACCCCGGAGAGCTGACGGTTGCCGGCCAGCGCCACCAACGCGACGTGGAACGCGCGGTGCGACTCGGCGACCGCCAACCGGTCACCCGCGCGCGTCGCCTCCCGCATCCGGTCCAGCGCCGCCCGCAACCCGACCAGGTCGCTCTCCCGGCCCACCGGGATCGCTGCCCGGACCGCGAACCGCTCCAGCACGTCGCGCACCTCGTACAGTTCCTGCACGTCCCGGTCGGAGAGGGTGGCGACGCGGACCCCGCGCCGGGGCACGTGCTCGACCAACCCCCGCTGCGCCAGCAGGCGCAACGCCTCGCGTAACGGCGCCCGGCTGATCCCCAGCCGCCGGGTCAACTGCTCCTCCACCAGGCGCTCACCCGGCTCGCTCCGTCCGCTGAGGAGTTCCCGGGTCAGCCGGGAGACGGCGAGGTCCACCAGACTGACACTCTCCAGCTCACCGTCCATCGGCGTCGCGGCCACGTCGCTCACCCCGACGAGTCTGCCATCCGGCGGAGAGGCGACCGGCGCGGGCGCACCTCAGCCGACGAACGGGCGGACGTCCCAGACCAGCGCGCCGTCGATCTCCCGGGGCGGCCCGAGCAGCGCCTCCACGGTGTGCCGCACCGGGTCGCCGTGGTGCAGCCCGCCCTGCACGACGACGGCCGCCCGCCAGTGCCGCAGGTCCGCCACCGCCTGCCGGCGGTCCGTCTCGGTGATCGGCGGCACCACGCCGGTCTCCGCCACCCGCCGCAACAGCAGCGAGGTCGGCCGGTCCGGGGCGCCCCACCGGGCCGTCGGGTCGCCCGGGGCGTGGG
>NZ_SISL01000118.1:0-14465 GCF_004307965.1 Verrucosispora sp. SN26_14.1
AGATCCAGGGCCCAGCGTCCGCGGCGGGCCGGGCCGACGCCGGGGCGTTGCTGCTCACCGCCGCCGTCATCACGGCCGTCGCGCTGCTCGCCGGGGCCGTACCGGCGCTGCTCCGTGCCGCCGCCGACGACGCCGTCCAGGACACGGTCCGCCGCGCGGGCACCGACGCGAACGTTCTCGTGCACGCCGACTGGGAACGCGACGACGGGCCGACCGGCGGCCGGTTCCGGATGTCCCGCCTCGCCGAGGACGTCGAGGACTTCCGCGAACGGGCGGCCTTCGCGCTCGGACCCGACCTGGACGCCGCGTTGTTGCCGCCGATCGCCGTGGTCAACACCCCGGTCCTCACCATCACCGGCGGCAACCTGCCGCGTACCTTCCAGCTCACCTACCTGGCCGATGACCTCGGCGGCCCGGACGTGACCTGGATCGCCGGCAGCGCACCCGGCCCCACGGTCCCCGAGCGGTCCGTCGAGGTCCCCTATAACGGACCGCCCTGGCCGGTGCAGGTCGGCCTCTCCGAGGCCGACGCCGCCGCCCTCCGCCTGGGCCCCGGCGATCGCCTCGCGGTCCAGGACGGCCAGGGCAACGGCAAGGACGTCCGGATCAGCGGGATCTATCGACCCGCCGACAGCGCCGACCCTGCCTGGCGACTCGCCCCGGCGCTGCTGCGTCCCGTGCCCGGTGCCGACGGGGTGGGCACCACCCGGTTCGCCGGTCTGCTGTCACGCGAGTCGCTGCCGGACGCCCGGCTCGCCTTCGACCAGGACCAACTGCGGCGCACCGTCCACTTCGCCCCCGAACCCGGCGCGTTGACCTGGGGTGCCACCGCGACGCTCGCCGGCCAGGTGGTCAAGCTCAAGGCAGCCTCCGGCTCGTCGGCGGTCCGCGACGACTCCCTGAAGTGGGAATCGTCGCTCGACAGCGTCCTACGCGACTCCCGTACCCAGATCAGCGCCGCGTCCGTGCAGGCCGCCGTCCTGCTCGGCGGAGTGCTGACCGCCACGGTACTGGTCCTGCTGCTCGCCGCCGACCTGCTGGTCCGTCGCCGTACTCCGGCACTGGCCGCGGCTCGGCAGCGCGGTGCGGCGCTCCCCGACCTCGGTGCGGAACTGGTCGTCGAGTCCACGATGGTGGCGCTGTCGGCCGCCGCCGTCGGGCTCGTGCTCGCCCGCGCGGCCGCACCGGGCGTCTCCTGGACCTGGGCCGTCCCCGTGGTCCTGGCCGGTGCCGTGGCCGGGCCGACGTTCGGGATCCTCGCTGCGGCCCGCGCCAGCCGCGACCGGCGCCAACCGGCCAATCCGGCCGCGCGGCGGTGGATCCTGGCCACCGGCCGGCTGCGTCGTGCCGCGGTGGAGGCGACTCTGCTGATCGCGGCGCTCGCCGCCGTCGTGACGCTGCACCAGCGCGGGCTCCTGCCCGTCGCCTCCGACGACGATGCCGGCGAGCTGACCGGCGACCTGGTCCTCCCGATCAGTGCCGTCGCGCTGGGCGCGCTCGCCGGCGCGCTCGTCGTGCTGCGGCTGCTGCCCGTCGGAGCGCGGTTCGCGCTGCGCCAGTCCCTGCGCTCACGCCGTCCGCTGGCCGTGTTCGGCGCCGCGCGGGCAGCCACCACGGCCGCACGGGCGCTGCCGCTGCTGGTGCTGATCAGTGCCACGGCGCTCGCGTCGTTCGCGCTCGTCGTCGGCGCCACCATCACCCGGGGTCTGACCGACGGCGCGTGGAGCACCGTCGGTGCCGACGCCCGTCTCGACGTCGGTGCCGACGCCGCGAGCGCGACGCCCGCACTCGCCGAGCGCATCGCTGCCGCACCCGGGGTCGAGCAGGTCGTCGTCGCGCAGGTGACCGACTCGGCGCGCGTCTTCACCGAGTCGACGCCGCTCACCCCACGCCTGGTCGTCGTGGACGCCGCCGCGTTCGCGCGCCTGCTGGCCACCACCCCGCTGCCCGACGCGCCTGCGCTGGCGCGGCTCGCGACACCCGGCCCCGGCTCCGCGGACGTCCCCGCGCTGGTCCGATCGGGCGGCGGCGACGTGCCGACGGGCACCCGGCTGCAGCTGTCACGGGACGGCGGCCCGGCGATCCGTCTCACCTCGGTCGGTACCGCTCCCTCCGTCGGCGGCGCCGGCGACGTCGTCATCGTGGACGCCACGGCCCTCGCCGAGGCGGGGCTGCCCGCCGTTCCGAACACCGTCTGGGTGACCGGCTCCGGTGCGGCGCAGGCCGTGTCGGCAACCGGCGTCGCCGCCGATGTCGTCCTGCGCACGGACGTGCAGCGGGTGCAACGAGCGGCTCCGCTGACCGCAGGGACACTCCGACTGGCGTGGACGGCCGCGATCGTGGTGTTGGCGCTGGGACTGCTCGGCCTCACCCTCGCCGCCGCCGCGGGTGCCTCGGAACGGTGGCAGACCCTGAGTCGGCTGCGGACCCTCGGCCTGCGGCCCCGCGACGCCCGCTGGGTCGCCGCCGGAGAACTGTTGCCGCCGGTCGTGGTCGCCGCGGTGTGCGGCCCGCTGCTCGGGGCCCTGCTCGCGCACCTGACGCTCAGCCCGCTCGAACTGCGGCTGCTCACCGGTCAGGCCGCCGATCCGGCGACGGTTCTGCCGTGGTGGCTGCTCGGCCTGTTCGGTGCGACGTTGGTGGCGACGGCCGCCGCAGTCGTACCTGTCGAGGCGGCGCTGCGGCGACGCGACCGGCTGAGCGAGGTCCTCCGCGCCGGCGAGTGACCGGCATCCTGGTCGACCGTGGTGCCGTGGTTCATCGTCGCGTGGTGAAACACGAACCCACCCCATTGAACGATAGACTTCGATATTTACCGCAAGTAACATCACCTTCACCCACGGTGTGGCGACGGGTGCGACACCGGCCTCGCGGCACACCACAGCCGGATGCGGAGGTCGGAGATGCAGGACGAACAGCACCGTCGTCGGTCGGTGAGTCGCCGGGACGTGATGCGGGGCGCGGCCGTACTCGGCGGTGCCGCCGCAACGGTCGGGTTGGCCGCACCGGGCAGCGCGACGGCGGCTCCCGGCCCCGCAGCGGTACAGCCGGCACGGGCCAGCCTGGCCGGGCTCGACGACTGGCTGGGCTCTCTGGTGCAGGTGGCGAGCGTGGCGGCGAACGTCCTGCCGATGCTCGTGCTGGCGCAGCGGGGGCAGACCTCCGACCCGTACCAGACCGGTGGCGTGCAGTTCGAGGTGATCAACATCGATGGTGAACCGAACCTGTACGCGCACAACGTCTCCGGTGACGACGTGGGACTCTCCTACACGTTGACCCAGTCGGAACCGGCGACGAACACCAGCGTGTACCAGCCGCTGCCCAAGGGTGGCGCGTACAAGTGCGAGCCCGACCTGCACGCATTCACCGACGGCCAGGTCTTCGTGGCCCCCAACCCGGCCTCCACCGGGTTCACCGGTGGGCTGGCCCGCACGCTGAGTTTCGCGGTGCGCGGCCTGACGATCGGGGCCGTGGTGCAGGTCGTCGGTGGCGTCAAGCTCTCGGTGACCAAGGACCCCGCGACCGGATCGTTCACCGCGGTCATCGAGGCCACCGGCACCCCGAAGACGCTGCGGGCCCAGGTCGAGGCGACCGGCCCGGACGGCAACGTGGTCCGCGCGGTGTGGGACGCCGCCAGCTCACCGAACCGGCCGAACAACGACACCATCAACCTTCCGCTCCCGGCCGGGGTCAACCTCGACCCGGTGGTGCAACTGCTCCAGCTCTACGTGGACCTCGACGCGCCCGGACTCGACGCGGTCACCGCCGACCGCCGCAGTCGGGTGGTCTACCTCTGATCGATTCGCTGCGCCGACCTCGTCCCGCCAGGCGGGCTCGGTCGCTCAGGAACGGGCAGACGGTACGGCGCCGGCGCCTCAACAACTCGCGAGCGTCTCGGTCAGCACCTCCAACAGTTGCCCATGTGCCGGCGCCGGACCGTCGATCCACCCAGGAATACCGTTCACCGAGACCAGGTCACGCAACTCGTCCATCCGGGGAATCCAGTACATCCGGTGTTCCGGGTTCGCCTCGCAGCAGGCCACATCCTCCAACGCCTTCCCCCAGGCACCCACGGGCCTCGGCTTGGCGGCCTGCTCCACGGCCTGTTCCACGGTCATTCCCAGCGCCGTGGTCACCCCACCGAACACGGTCGCGTTCCACCTGCCGTCATCGACTCGCCCCCGCTGCTCACCGAGCACCCCTGCAGCGAGAAGCCCTGCCCGATCACGAGCTCGCGGGTCCAGATACATCAACCGCAGCAACCGGTCATCCCAGGGCTTACGGTGCGACGGATCGGGCTTCGGCTCCAGATAGTCAAGAGCGAAGGTCACCGACAGCGGCCCCCGCACCCCGTCGAACGGCTCCACCACGGACGGTCCCGGAGCGCGATACCGGGAGTCGGCCGGATCGACCGCGCGACCGTTCTCCCCCACCAGGTCAAGAATGGTCTTGAAGACCGGCAGCAACCGGTTGGCCGGATCCTGTTCACTCAACTGCACCAACTCCTGCCGGATCTGCGGATGCAGCAGATCGCCGGTGTTCTCCCGGAGGAAACTCTCCGCCGCCGGCCAGTCGGGCTGCGCCAACCACTGCGTCAGCACCTCGGAATCGGCACGCTGCACCGCATTCGGCGACACCTCACCGGCGACTGCGAACGAGGCCATGCTGAACGCCCGGGCCGACCAGTGCACCACACCATCCGGACCGACAACCTGCCACCTCGCATCGGGACCCGCACCATCCGGACCGATCACCGGCAACCCGTAACGACCGACCACCGTCATCACCTCGGAGACCAGCCCCGTCGCCACCACCAGCGGCTGCTGTCGACGGCGGCCGAACTGCAACAACACCATGCCGAGGGCAGACAGCACCGCACTGCGTGGCCCCAGGCCCTCGCCCGCATCGACCACCACCACCGGACGCGCAGACGACCGCGCCGCCACCACCACCGCCGAAGCCTGCGACCACTCCCGCCACCGAGCCATCTCACCCACCACCACCACACCCCGGTCATCGGCTACCCCACGGCGACCACGGCCGACCGACACCTCGGCGACAGCGGCACTCTCGTGAGTGGCTGCCACCGACTGAGCGCTCACGGGCGGGCCGAGCGAGACTGGCTCCCCACGAGGATTTGCTCGGCCGCCGTCGTGCTCAGGCCAATCGTCGGAGACCATCAGGTAGTTGGGATCACGCCACCCGTCCACCACCACCGGGCCTACGGCAGCCGGGACAAGAGCCGGATAGGGGTACGTGACCATCGCCTTCCGACCATCACGCCACCGCACCCATACCGTGGTCGCGTCGAACCGATACGCCACCACGGCCCGCGGCGATCTGCCACCGATCCGCTGCCCGAAATACACCATGAGCTTGTCGACTGACATCTGACCCGCGGCACTGATCGTGCCGAGCCGGGCCGGCGTCGCCTGCTCGCCCGGCTCCTGCGGCCAGCCCTCCACCACCACGGGCCTCCGTTCCGCCGGATCGAAGACCGGGTACGGGTACGTGACGGTGGCCTTCCGACCATCGGGCCACCGCACCCACACCGTCGTCGCGTCCACCGTGTAGTCGACCGTGGCATCGGGATAGCGCTCCCCGATACGCACGAACCGGTTGTTCGCCTTCAGAGTCCTCTGCTTCAGGGCGGCGCGGACGAACCGCGCCGACGGGTCCGGTTGGCGTGACCAGCCGTCCGCCACCAACGGACCGGCAGCAGCAGGATCGAATACCGGGAACGGAAAGGAAACCATGATCTCCGTGCCACCACCCGGTGAACGCGCCCACACCGTCGTCGCGTCGTATCGGTACTCGACCTCGCCCCCGGCCGCGAAGTGTGCGCCCAGCGACACGTGGCGGCCGTCGAGACGCAGCTGGCCACCGCTGTCCGGCTTACCGGACCGAGTTGCCGCCGCCAGGTCATCCGGCTGCTGCGGCCAGCCCTGCACCAGGGTAGGCGTGGCACCACTCGTGCCGAAAGTCGGGGTCGGGTAAACGACGATGGCCTCGTTGCCATCCGGCAGCCGTACCCATACCGTCTTGTCGTCAGTCCAGTACTCGACGGTGCCGCTTCCGTGCCTCGGCCCCAACTGCACGACGCGACCCTGGATGATCAATTTTCCGTTGCGGAGATCGCCGGTGGACGCTGTCTCCTCGGGAGGCGGCCAGCTCACCCAATTCACCGCCGGCCGGACGGTCGCGTTCAGCGGCTCGTCCAGATCCATCGGAACGGGCGGCGATGCCGCCGGACCATCGCCCCACTCGGGCGAGAGGTCAGAGTCCATCAGATAGTTGGGATCACGCCACCCATCCACCAGTACCGGACCCGCAGCAGCAGGATCGAGCACCGGGTGCGGGAACGTGACCATGGCCCTCCGACCATCACGCCACCGCACCCACACGGTCGTCGCATCGAATCGCAAGCCGACCAGGCCCTCGGTCGACTTCCCATCGATTGTCTTCCCCAGCGCAATCGAGCGCTCGTCCACCGACAGATGACCGCCGTGCGTCACGGTGCCGCGCCGGGCAATCGCTGCCTCTGGGCCCGGTTCCCGCGGCCAGCCCTGCACCACCACCGGCTCCGCACCCGGCGGATAGAAGACCGGGTACGGAAAAGTGGCCATCGCCTGTTTGCCACCCGGCAGAGTCAGCCACACCGTCGTCGCGTCGAACGCGTACAGAACCTGAGCATCGGGGTACTTGTCGGCCCCGAACTTGACCCGCCGGTCGTTGACCCACAGTTCTCCTCGTGACAGCTTGCCGGTGCCCCACTCCGTCGTCGCGTCCGGCTGTCGTGGCCAGCCGTCCTCCACCGAAGGTCCGGCAGCAGCCGGGATGAGAGCCGAGTACGGATAGGTGGCCATGGCCCTTTCGCCACTCGGCAGAGCGAACCACACCGTGGTCGCGTCATACCGGTACTCCACCTCGGTACGACGGTATCTACCCACAGACACCTTGCGGCCGTCGATAACAAGTCGACCCGCACTGTTCGTCATGCCGCGCCGAGCCGCCGTCGCCTGCGTACTCGGCCCCCGTAGCCAACCATGGACGAACGTCGATCTGGCGCCGGGCGGGCCGAACACCGATTGCGGGTAGACGACCATGACTCGATCACCGTCAGGCAGAAGCACCCACACGGTGGTGTCGTCGGTCCAGTACTCGACCCAGACGTTGGCGTACCTCGACCTCGTCGACACCTCACGGCCCATCACCATCAGGGTCCCGGACGAGAGCCTGCCGGCGGACGCCGTCTCCTTCGGCGGCTGCCACCGCTCCTCACTCAGCTGACTCGGCCCGCCAACATCGCTTTCCGCGCCGCCCACACCCACCGCCGGCGCTGCCGGGGCATCCACCATCGATAGATCGGCCAGATTCACCACGGACATGGGGGCCGGGTCCATCGTGCCGCCCGGAACTGTGGCACCTGCGTGACTCGATCTCAGCCGCACGTCGCGGCCCATGACCGGCAAGTTCCGGTTGCGGATCTTGCCGGTGGATGGTGCGCTCTGCGGCGGCTGCCACGGATCCTCCGTCAGTTGACTCGGCTCGCCATCGCTGGCTTCCGCGTCGCTCACACTCGCCGCGGGTGTTGCGGGGGCATCCGCCAACGACGTGTCGGCCGGATCCACCACTGACACAGCATCGTCATCAGCCGTTCCGTCCAGGTCCATCGGGCCGGACAGTGACTCCTTCTCACTGTCGTGCCACATGTCCGCCCGGAACTCCTCGTCCTGGCGAATTACATCGAGCGAGACCGGATCCTCACCCTGATCCACCGGGCCACCGTCCCAGTCGGCAGAGACCATCAGGTAGTTGGGATCACGCCAACCATCCACCACCACCGGACCCGCAGCAGCCGGGGCAGCAGCCGGATAGGGGAAAGTGACCATGGCTTTCCGGCCGTCACGCCACCGCACCCACACCGTCGTCTCGTCAAACCGGTACGCGACCGGTCCCTGGGTCGATGTCCCACCGATCTTCTTCCCGAAGTACAGGAGGAGCCGGTCGACTGAGATCTGGCCGAAGGCACTGACTGTGCCGAGTCGGGCCATCGCCGCCTGCGCGCTCGGTTCCCGTGACCAGCCCTCCTCCACCTCCGGCTTACGGTCAGCCGGGTCGAAGACGGGATACGGATAGGTGACCATGACTTTCCGGCGATTGGCTAAACGCACCCATACGGTCCTCGCGTCATACGCGTAGTCGAGCGGGCTGTCTGGGTACTTCCTCCCCAGTTGCACGACACGGTTGTTGACACGTACCTGTCCCTGCACCAGATTGCTGCTTCTGAACTCCGCCATCGCGTTCGGCTGCTGCGGCCAGCCCTCCACCATCAGCGGTCCCGCGGCCGCCGGGTCGAAGATCGGATACCGATAGGTGACCATGACTTCCCGGCCGTCCTGCGAACGCACCCACACCGTCGTCGCGTCATACCGGTACTCGACCTTGGTTTTGGCCTCAAGGTGACCGGCCAGCAGCACGACGCGGCCGTCGACAGCGAGTCGCTTCTGCCTGTCCAGAGTGCCGGGACGAGCCGCCGACGCGAGCCCACTCGGCTGCCGCTCCCAGCTTCCGATCACCGTCGATCGATCGTAACCGGAGCCGAAGACTGGATTCGAATAGACGACCATGGCCTTTCTGCCATCCGGCAGAAGGACCCACAGCCTCGTATCGTCAGCCCAGTACGTGACCTCGGTATCGCCGTACTTGGTTGGCAGCCGCACCGAGCGACCCTTCACGGTCATCGTGCCGCTATGGAGCATTGCGGAGGACGCTGCCTCCTGCGGAGGCATCCAGCCATCGCTCCTCAGCCGACCCGGCTCGCCACCGCCCACCACCACGCCGGTGGATCCCGGCACCGGCACCACCGTCGCCTGCAGTGATCCGTCCAGCTCCATCGGACCGCCGCCCGGCTCGGGCCAGTTGTCAGAGACCATCAGGTAGTTGGGATCGCGCCAACCATCCACCACCACCCGACCCGCTGCCGACGGACCGAAGACCGGATGCGGGTAGGTGACCATGGCCTTCCGGCCATCACGCCACCGCACCCACACCGTCGTCTCGTCAAACCGGTACGCGACCTGGCTTTTGATAGGGCTCCCGTCGTGTGTCGGCCACAACGGAACCTCCCGCCCGTCGACATCCAGACCGTTGTCACCGGCGGTCCCGAGCCGGGCCATTGCCGCCTTCCCGCTCGGTTCCCGCGGCCAACCCTCCTCCACCACGGGACTGGCACCAGCCGGGTAGAAGGCCGGGTATGGATACGTGACCATGATTTGCTGTCCACTCGGCAAGATCAGCCACACCGTCGTCGCGTCATACGTGTACCGGAGATCGGCATCGGCGTGAACGTCGGACCCGAGAACCACTCGTCGGTGGTTCACCCAGAGTCGACTCCCCGACATCTTGCCGCTGTGCCACGTGGCCGTTTCGCCCGGTTCGCGTGACCAGCCGGCCTCCGTCACCGGCCCGGCCGCCGCCGGGTCGAAGACCGGATGTGAGTGGGTAGCCATGATCTTTCTGCCATCAGGCAACAGCAGCCACACCGTCGTCGCGTCGTACCGGTACTCGACCTCAGTCCCGCCGAGGCCGTTCAGCGTTATCCGGCGACCGTCTACAGAGAGCCGACTCTTACTATCCGGAATGCCTCGCCGAGCGGCCGTCGCCTCCACGCCGGGCACCCGCCGCCAGCCCTCGACTATTCTCGTTCTGGTGCCACGCAGACCAAAGACCGGGTGCGGGTAGACGACCATGACCCGACCGCCATCAGGCAGCTGAACCCACACCCTCGTGTCGTCGGTCCAGTACCCGACCGTGGTGCTACGGCTCACCGGCCTCAGCTTCACGAGGCGGCCCATCACCGCCAGTTTCCCGGTGGTGGAGAGCGTGCCGACAAACGCCGCTCTCTGCGGGGGCTGCCAGTGCTTGTCCGAGTCGAGGACCGGCGGAGGGACCGGATCGACCACCGGCAGAAGGGCCGGATCCACCGTCGCGTCCACGTCCATCGGTACTGGCAGCGAGGCCCGGTCGCCGACCCACATACCCTCCCAGAATTCGTCGTCCTGGCGAAAGTCGTCGCCCGGCATCCCGCTGCCCCCACGCAGCCGGGCCCGCCATTCACCGTCGACCAGGCGAAAGTCCCCGGTCCGCTCGTTGGTCTCCGGATGCAGGCCGTGGACGCCCGTCCCATCGACAAGCACCGGCACATCGAGCCAACCCGGGTCACCGCCTCCTGACTGCCGCACCCTGATTTGGCTGACCAGACCTGTCGGGGTCATCTCAACCCCGAAGTCAGCCGCGATCCTGGTGAGCTCGGTGATGCGGGCGCGCAGCCGGGCGATCTCCGCCTGCAGGGTTCGCTCCCGCCCGGTCAGGCCGGCAGCCCCAACCGAGGCTGCCGCACTCCCCGCGTCCCTGACCGCTCCGGTTGTCACCATCTCAGAGCGCAGCTTCGTCAGTTCACCCGAGCGTTCGATCAACATCCGACGCAACTCGGCGAGACGAGGTCGCACCACGTCGGAGACCTGACCGGACGCCGGAGCGGATCGGGCCCGCGCGACGATCGATTCTGTCGCCCTGGCCGGTCGAAGGCGCCCGCCAGCGCTGTCCAGCAGCACCGCCGTAAGGCCGCCGCGCAGCGCGGTCAACCGTCGGTCGTCGATCGATCCGATGAGGGTTCCCGCACCCTGCGACTCCAGGGCCCCGATCCACCGCACCTCCGCGCCGTCCCCGAGCAGCCACGCCACCGTCGGCGCCCCACCGGGCTGCCGCAACCACGCCAGGGCGACCGAACCCGGGTTGTCTCGCAGGGCGTCGAGCAACACGGTGGCGTCCACCGCCTCCGGAGCCTCACCGACCACCTCCGGCAACTTCGAGACGGCGACCGGCAGCACCCGCCGCACCAGCTCCGCCGCCTGCGTTTCAGTGCCGGCCCACGCGAGGTGGACAGCGGCAGCCAGGGACCCTGGCGGAATCGCTACCCGCAAGCCCTGCTGAATCCCCGCCAGGTCGGCCAACACCCCGTCCAGCCGCCGCCGACCCGGTTCTTTGCCCGCCACGACACGCGCGTACGCCGCCTGCACCACCGCCCGTCCCGCGACCTGCGACCACGGCAACACGCGTACCGCGTCGGCGTCCGGCCACGACGACTCCCGACCATCCACGCCGACCGGAACGAGCCGAGGCGAACGGGCGCTACCCACCGGCACCTGCACCTGTATCCGGTACAGATCGGCCAGGCCGCCCAGTGCCTCCGGGTCATCCGGCAGCGGGCGTGGTCCCGTCGTCCAACGATCGATGTCCCATGGGACCAGCACCATCTCATCGGCAAAGGGCTGCCCGCGCAGATGGTCCAACCCCACCGCCGAACGCGGCGACTCCTCGATGAGATGTACCAGCATGCCCTCGGCTGGTGGTGGCGTGGCAATCGACACGGCCAACGCGGTCGAGTGGCGTTCCTGGGTCATCGCTCCGGTCAACACGAACCGGCCAGGAACGGCCATGATCTCTTTGCAGACGTTTCCGCCGCGCACCAGGTACCTCGCCTCATCGCCGTCATCACCGAAGCGACGTGACGCCGGCACGCCTCCCCACCGGCCAACATGACATCCCTCGGCCGGACCGCCGAAAGTCCCCATTCGGGCCGCCGGGTCGTCCCCGGCATCGCCGGAATCTATGTCGACAAGGGACACACATCCCTGATGGGCGCGGCCCGGCGCACGGACCGGACGGTGGGTGGTCTCGGTTCAGCTCACGGTCTTGGGCTGCTCGACCTGCCAAGGTTGGGGACCGTTTCACACGTGCCGCTGATGTGGCAGACCGAACAGTGGCTTCAGGCGGACGGCTCCTGCCAGGGATCGACGACGCCGATCCCCGTGTCGGTGAAGTCCTTGGTGTTACGGGTGGCGAGGGTGGCAGCTTGGGCGCGGCAGATGGCGGCGATCTGGGCGTCGAACCCGTCGATCGGGTGGCCGAGCCTGTCCCGCCCGGCGACGACGTCGGCATAGGCGCTGGCTGCGCCGAGGTCGAAGGGCAGCACTTGGCGGGGAAAGGCGGCAAAGATCTCGTTGGCGGCCTGGTGCAGTGACTCCCGGCGCTGCCCTGCCGGCAGCCGCGCAATGCCGTAGCGGATCTCAGCGACAGTGATCGCCGTGGTGTACAGGCCGGCACGCGAGTTCCGCTGGATCCACGCGAGAACCACCGGTGCGGGCTCGGCCCGCATGAGTTCGGAAACGACGTTGGTGTCCAGAACGATCATCATTCGGGCAGGCTCGCTGCGCGGGGTGATGTCGACCGAGACGGCAGCTCCAGTTCGACGCCCCCGAGTCTGGCGAATCGATCAGTGAGTGCGCCGAATAGGTCATTCACCGGCGCATCCTCGGCGACTGCCCTGGTGAGGATGTCGCGGATCTCGGCCTCCATCGATCGGCCATGCTGCGCAGCGCGACGGCGCAACTTCTCCCGCACCGCGTCGTCGAGATCTCTGATGCTGAGCGCTGCCATCACCATCTCCTCACCTGAGACAATGAGAGCAATGCTAGCACGCAGGTCAGGCGGCCGCCTCGATGCGCTCAGAGCGCACGTGGTGTATCGCTGACCGGTATCGCCGCCGCGCCCTGCCGGTCAGTCGGTGACTCTGCTGCGGGACTGGTACACCAGGTCCCGGTACTCGGGATGCCGGGCGATCCACCCCGCGATGAACGGGCAGGTCGGCAACACCAACAGACCCGCGGCGCGGGCCTCGTCCAGACCGGCACGGGCCAGGGCCGCGCCCACTCCTCTGCCCTCGTACTGAGGCGAGACCTCCGTGTGCACGAACGCGACCAACTCCGCGGTACGGATGTACTGCGCGAAACCCGCAACCGTGGACTCACCCTCCACCCGAGCCTCGTACCGGCTAGCTTCGGGAACATCCTTCACATTCACTGCCATACGTCCTCCAGTTTTCGGTGTTGCTACGAGCAGTGACACCACGTCACCAGCGTTCGTGACACCGCGTCACTGACGCCTCGGACGTGTCCGCGCTGTCATGGGTGACGCGCCCGACGCGGTCGAGCGCGAACGGACCGATCCGCCGGGAGAAGCAGCGGTCCGGCCGGAAAGGGGTCACGGATCGAGTGTGCCGCAGTGTGGCCGACGCGGATCGGTCGGTCGATCGGTCGTCCGCGATGGGGCAGACCGGGCTATAGCCTTGAAAACGGCGGTGCCATCACGGCCGGGCGCGACATTCTGGGGTGGGACATGGAGCTGTTCGGACGGCGCGCCGAGACCGCGGTGCTGGACCGGCTGCTGGATCGGGCGGCGGATCGCGCGGGTTCCGGGCTCGTGCTGTGGGGTGAGCCGGGCATCGGCAAGACCGCTCTGCTGGGGTACGCCGTCGAGGCGGCGTCCGACGCGACGGTGTTGCGGTGTCGGGGCACCCGGATGGAGGCAGGGCTCGCGTTCGCGGCGCTGCACGAACTGCTGTGGCCGGTGTTGGATCGGCTGGAGACGCTCGCGGTCCCGCAGGCTGCGGCGTTGCGGGGTGCGTTGGGCATGAGCCGGGACCCGGCCAACCGTTTCCTCATCGGCGCCGCCGTGCTGTCGTTGCTGTCCGGTCTTGCGCGGGAGCGACCGGTGCTGGTCGTGGTGGACGACGCGCAGTGGGTCGACGAGGCGAGCGCGCACTGCCTGGGGTTCGTCGCTCGTCGAGTGGCGACGGAGCCGGTCGCGGTGCTGCTGACCGGACACGAGGATCCTGCCTCGGGGCCGTGGGAGGGGCTGCCGACGTTGGAGATCGGCGGTCTGGCCGACGACGACGCCCGCCGGCTCGTGAGCGCCGTCGTGCCGGAGGCCGACGCGACGCTTGTCGAGCGGACAGTGCAGGCGGCGGGAGGCAACCCGTTGGCGCTGCACGAACTGCCCGCCCTCGATCACGAGACCGACGGCGATTCGACGCTGTCGCCGTCCGGGAACGCGGTGTCGGTGGGGCCACGGTTGCGGCGGGCATTCCGCGCACGGTTCGAGGCCCTGAAGCCGTCGACCCGGGCGTTGCTGCTGCTGGCTGCCGCCCAGGGTCGGGGCGACCGGCACGTGGTGCACCGGGCGGGGGCCGGTTGGGGCGTCGACACCGCCACCTGGGACGCGGCCCTGCGCTCGGGTCTGCTCCGTGCCTCGGGTGCCCGCCTGGAGTTCCGGCATCCGCTGATCCCGGCAGCCGTCTACGACGGTTCCCCCTTCTCGGAACGGCAGGCGGCGCATCGGGCGCTGGCCGAGGCTCTGCCGCGGGACGCCACCATGGAGCGGGCCTGGCACCTGGCGGCCGCTGCGGACGGGCCGGACGAGGACGTCGCCACGCTGCTGCAACACGCCGCCGAGGAATGTCTGCGACGCAGTGCGGGTTCGATGGCGGCGCGGACTCTGTGTCGGGCCGCCGAGCTGTCGCCGGAGCCGGGGGACCGGACGGTGGGTGGTCTCGGTTCAGCTCA